>CATMNW010000012.1 GCA_950071875.1 uncultured Erythrobacteraceae bacterium
ATGTTCGCATCGCCCTCGCGATAGCGGAACAGCAGCAGCGCAACGATGACGTTCACGATCAGCGCCAGCGTGCCGATCACGCCCATGGTCTGCGATTCTGGGTTCGCGCCGACGATTAGGCCGTAGATCGCATATCCGATCACCCAGAGGCCAAATGCGAGCATGGTCGCAGCCTTGAACAGCGCTGCCTTCGCGCGCCAAGAAAGCGCCAGACCGGCAACGCCCAGACTGATCGCATAGTTGGCTGCATCGCCGAAGAAATCGAGCGCATCGGCCTGTAGCGCGCGGGAATCGGCGGCGACGCCCGCAACGATCTCCACCACGAACATGGCCGCGTTCGCGATCAGCGCGATCCAGAGGATCATGCGCCAGCGCGGATTGTTATGTGCGCTTTGGTCCGGTTCGGGTGTCTGGCAACAGGATTTGCCCATGCCGCTCTCCTTGCAACGTTCGAGCCGCAGGCACATATGCACCTTGTAGCAACTACAAGGTCAAGAGATGCGTATCGGAGAATTGGCAAAGGCAACCGGCACGAAGGCCGAAACCATCCGATACTACGAGCGCGAGAATATTCTCCCTGCCGCTGACCGGACAGACAGCAACTATCGCGACTATTCAGACGATCACCTGGCGACGCTTACCTTCGTGCGGCGGGCGCGCGAGCTGGGCTTCAGCATGGCTCAGGTGCGCGAACTGCTTGCGCTGTCCGATCACGATGACAAACCATGCCAGGATGTGGACCAGCTCGTTCAACGTCAAATGGTCGAAGTCGAGCGCAAGATTGCCGACCTCTCCGCGCTGCGCGACGAGCTGGGACAGATGTTGCGATCCTGCAGGGCTGACAAGATTGGCGAATGTCGTATCGTTGAGAGCCTAGCGCGGCCATTGCCACCGAGATGCGCCTGACGTCGGTTTACCGAAATCGGTTTGCCAACCGAATGTCAGCTTTTCAGTACCGCCACACTAGAACCGGACAGTCTGCAACCGGCCCAAAATCTACCGGTCGGCAACGCGCCCTGATGTCGGTCGTTCAGGGCGCTTTGAGAACCGCCTAGGAGCGGACTGGCAGCTATGGGCTACGGATCCTCGTTGCTATCTCGCCAGGAGGCCACGCGAACCTTCTGCATGTATGGCCCGATCCGAATTTGGAAGACTGCTCGAGGAGTTCGCACCGGACAGGCTTTCGACCAAGGGTTCAATTGCGGCGAAGGCGGCTTCGCGGGACGTCTCAAACCGTCGGTCGCCAAATTCCTGGTATTCGATTCCGATATGGTGGAATTCGTCGACTCCCAGATATCGAGAAGCTGTCCGAACGTGGGGTGTAAGGCTGTCACGGCCTTGATTTAGCTCGCCTGAACCAAAGCCGAACTCGCCCCAGGACGTAAGCAGAACGAGGGTCTTGCCGGAAAACATCGGTTCGAGCGGCCTGTCGCCCCGGGCTAGGTCGAAAGTGAAGGTTTTCCCTATTCGCACTACCTGATCGAACCACGCCTTAAGAGCAGCTGGCATGCCATAGTTGTACATGGGTGTTGCCAGAAGAATGATCTTCGCGTCGGCCACTTCGGCAATCAGCTCATCCGAGAAAGCGAGAAGCAGCGCCTGAGACCCAGAGCGATCCTTGGCGAATGCGGCCGCGATCCAATCCTCCGAAATGAAGGGCGGCGGGTTCCTTCCAATGTCACGCAATGTGAACTCGTCGTTCGGTCGTTTTGAGAGCCAGCTTTCGGTGAATGCGTCGGCTAGAGCGCGAGTGTGTGAGCCCGAAGCCCGCGCGCTTGCGTCGATACGGAGTAACTTGGTCATTTCGAGACCTCCTTGATTACGAAGGATCTCGAAGATGAGCGTTCCTTCGATTCCATTGGGAAAGACGCTATCCTTCAACGGCCGAGTTCCTCGACCGACGGGACACTCAAAAAGCCCGTAAATCCAATCGTGAAGTACTGCATGGAGTGGCTTTGATGTTGGCTCGTCGTCACGAAATCGACAAATGGAACTATCTCATCTATAACTGAGATAAATTCAGCCATAGGCCTATTGTGTCGAACCCATTGTCGATCTCTCTCCCAGCCCTTCGGTCATTCGATGTGGCAGCCCGTACGGGCAGCTTTAAGGAAGCCGCGAGCGAACTTGGTGTGACGCCCACAGCGATCTCCCACCAGATCCGCACACTCGAAGAGCAATTGGGCGTCGCGCTGTTTGTCCGGAAGACCCGGAACGTCGTTCTGACGGAGGAGGGCAAGCGTCTCGCGGCATCCACTTTGAAAGGCTTTCAGGAGATCCACGAAGGCCTCGGCGCCCTAGGCAATTTTTCCTCGCACCTCACCATTGCTACCACGCCGGCCTTCGCCGCGCTTTGGCTGGTGCCCCGCGTGGCAGACTTTGAGGCCCGTCATCCCGCCTTCACGGTCCATGTCGAAACCTCCACAGAACCAGTGAACCTGGAGCGCGACAGGCAGATCGATGTGGCCATTCGCTACGGAACGGATGAGCATCCAGACCTGGCAGCCATGCCTCTTCCCGAAGAAGGTTTCGGTGCGTTTGCGAACCCCGAGCTTTTGCAGGCCGGCACCAGCCTCGATGATGCCACGCTCATCGAAACGCGATGGAGGTCGCCAACCCTCAGGCAGATCGGCTGGGATGACTGGCTAGAGGCCCAGCAATTCGACCCGAGGCAATATCCGAACCGGCGCACTTTCGACCAAGAGCAACACTCCATCCAGGCCGCACTGGCAGGTCAGGGGTTGGCCCTCGCCAGCAACTTGCTGGTGAAGGACATGGTCGATCGGGGCTGGCTGGTGGAATATCGGCCGGAAGCAAGACTGCCGGGCTTGCGCTATACGGCGCTTGCCCGGAGCGATCATTCCCGCACCGGAAAGGTGCGCAAATTCCTGGCTTGGTTAGAACGCGAAGCAGGGAGGTAATCTTCACCTGGCGATTAGCACGGAGCAGTCAGTGCTGCGGCGACCTGAGCGAGGAAGCATCGGTGCTGCAAACCCCCTACTCGACAGAGCACAATCGAAAATTGTTTCGCTTGGCGGAAGGATGTTTTCCGGATTGGCGCTCTTATTCCATATTAGGATCGCACTAATCTCTGGCGTGTGCCGCGCTTTCCGCGTGCAGTCATGAAGGAGATTATCTGTGTCCCGCATTCCTACCCCTGAAATCGACAACGCCCCCGAAGCGTCCAAAGCCCTGCTCGAAGGGGTCAAAAAGCAGCTCGGTTCCGTGCCCAACATGTTCCGCCTCATCGCGAACAGCCCCGAGGTCCTGAATGGCCAGCTGGCATTTTCCGCAGCCCTCAACGGCGGCAAGCTCAATGCGGCCACCCGCGAAAGGATCGCCCTTGCGGTGGCGGAGATCAACGGCTGCAACTACTGCCTGTCGGCCCACAGCTATGTCGGCAAGGCTTTCAAACTCCTCGACGAAAGCGAGATCGACGCCGCGCGTCGGGGCAAGTCGGCCGATGCCAGAGCCGAGGCCGCTCTCGTGCTCGCCACCGAGCTGGTGAAGCAGCGTGGCAAGGTCGGCGAGGCCCAGATTGCCGCAGCGAAACTGGTCGGGATCAGCGATGCCGAAATCCTCGAGATCATCGCCCACGTCGCGTACAATACCTTCACCAATTACGTGAACAGCGCACTGGATACCGAAATCGACTTCCCGCGCCTCGAGACGCGCGCAGCTGCGTAATCCCGCATCCTGCGATCCCCACCGGCACCTCTGCCGACCGGGGCCGAAACTGAACCGACGGGAACGCCCCGTGCGCCGCGAGGCTCTCGGGGCGTTCGCCTGTCGCGCTTAAGGAAATACCGATGACCCACGATGACTCCGAGCAGCCCCCTAACGGCTCGATCCTGATCTGCGGCTGGAAAGGGCTTTGTCCGCGATGCGGCAAGGGAAAGATGTTCAAGACCTGGCTCGCGATCGTCGAGCGCTGCGAGGTCTGCGACCTCGACTACCGCTTTGCCTCGCCCGACGATGGCCCCGCCTTCTTCTCTCTTTGCTTTGCAGCCTTTCCGCTGCTCTTCCTGGTCGTGTGGATCCAGGTGGCGCTCGATCCTCCGCTCCTCGTGCTGCTGGCCATCGCCATACCGCTGATGACCGCAGGTTGTCTTTTGCCGCTACGGCCGATCAAGGGCTGGCTGGTGGCCTCCCAGTTCGTGAACAAGGCTATCGAGGCGGGGACTGAGAAGCTGTGGTCGCAAATGCATGCCCGGCAGGACGCCGAGAGGGCGAGCGAGGACGCAGACAGTTAGGGGGCGTGCGCCGCTGGGAGGGATCGTCGATCCTTGTTAGAAGCGCCCATCCGCACGAAGTGCCGGCGTCAGTCGGTTCGCGGAGTTTCTCGGCGCGCCTTCTGGCGTAGGAGCGCCGAGAATTTCGCTGCTTGGGCCCGGTCCAGCCTGACGGCATCCACGCCCAGTGACGCATCATGCGCTTCGATGCGCTTGGCCCTTGCGGCCCGCTCCATGACGATTGGCGGCGCGGTGATCGCTGCTGTAAGGAGGAAGCCGGAGAGGGCGGAAAGGAAAATGGCCTTATTGCTGCGCTGCGACATTTCGGTCCTCCCGGTTCGAGGCAACCGCAGACGGGCGAAGTGTCGGGGCATCGATCATGCCCTTCGCAATGCGCGCAAAAGAGGCGATCTCCCTGTCGGACCAGCCCAGGGCCGTCGCCTGCTGCCGGGCGTTTTCGAGTGCAGCGGCGTTGTCGGATTTGATCGCACAGGCCAAGGATACCAGCGCAGAGGTTCGGACGTCGAAGCTGCGCTGCGCGAGGGCCGCGTCGATCTCGACGCCGGTTAGCCCGGCTGCACCTGCTTCGCGGCGCAATTCGTAGAGCGTGATTGCACATTGGCAATCGCTGCGCAGCGCCAGTTCGACCTGCTGCATCATGCGTGTCGAGAATGGGCTAGGCATTGCACGGCCCGCACACGCCATGGCGCGAGTGTCGCTCGAACAGGCGACAGACCGCTGCAAGCACTCCATAGGCGGCCAGGTTGAGCAAGGCGCCAGCGATCGATCCATTGGCAATAGCCGGGTTCACGATCAGCTGGATGCGCAGCAGGGGCGCACCCACTTGCGGCGAGCGAATTTTCAGTTTGATCCAGTCCATGGGCAGGTCCCGGGCATGGGAATGCCCCTGCCCCGGGCAGGGCAGGGGCATTCCAGCCTTGATCAGAAATTATACGAGATGCCGACGAGCGCCTGATGCTGGTCGAAGTCGCCACCCTCGCTGCCGAGGTCGGTGTAGCGATACTCGAGGCGCGCCGAGATTTCGTCGGTGAGCGCGCGCTCGACACCGCCACCGACGAGCCAGCCGTCGAGATTGTCCGACGTAGTCACAACGTCGGTATCGCTGGCGAGCGTGGCGCGCACGCGCGTGTTGGCGTAGCCACCGCGCAGGTAGACAAGGGTCTTGTCGTTCACCAAATAACCTGCGCGGGCGGTAAGGTCAAAGCTGTAGCGCGGATCGATCGTCAGTGCGTTGCCGCCGGACAGGCCGCGCAGTTCGTCGTCGGATCCCGCGCTAATACCGGCCTCGGCACCGAGGACGATGCGTTCGCCGACCTTTTGATTGTAGCCCGCATAGGCGCCCAGCACGAAGGCTTCGCGCGAAATGTCCGCGTCGATGGCTCCAGCCTGGTCGATGCGGTCGGCGACTTCGGCACGATTGAAGCCGCCCTGAACACCGACATAAGGGCCGTCGAAGTTTTCGGCTTGGGCAGGGACCGTGAACAGTCCGGCAGCTGCGACGAAGGTCGCGATCAGTAGTTTGGATTTCATGTCTATCTCCATTTTCGCCCCGATGGCGGGGTTGGCCCGGAGCTAGGCAATGCCGCAGGTCATGATAATGGGGGCATATCGAAACATATTGTTCCGATATCCGGAATTATATCAGTTGAGGTAGCTGTTCGACCGCAGCCGCTCTGCGGCGAAATCGACGAAGGCCCTCACCTTGGCGGATGCGTTGCGGCCTTCGGGATGGACCACATGGATGGGCAGCGCCTCTTCCTCATATTCCTCGAGGACGGTCTGCAGCCTTCCCTCGACCAAGTCGGGAGCAACCTGGTACGACAACACACGTGTCAGACCCCAGCCCGAGCGGGTCGCGTCGATCGCCGCCGGATTCGAATTGCAGTAGAGCGAAGGCGTCACGCTAACGATCTGCTTGTCATTCTTGTCGAACCTCCAGTCGGTCGAGGTCCACGCGCTCGTGGCGGCGATGATGCGATGCTCTGCGAGCTCGGCCGGGCTGGACGGCACTCCGGCTGTTTCGAAATAATCGGGCGAGCCGCAGATCACACGGCGAACCGAGCCGACCTTCACCGCGCTATAGCTGGAATCGGGCAAGTGGCCGATGCGGATCGCAACATCGATGCCCTCGTCGACGAGGTTCGTCACACGGTCGAGGAATAGCAGCCGGCCTGTCACCTGCGGATGCGTGTCGAGGAATTCGGTCATGATGGGGACGATGTATATCTGTCCGAACATCACCGAGGCGGTCACCGTGAGGCTACCGCTCGGCCTAGCGAAGGAGCCGGAGGCTGCCGCTTCGGCCTCCTCGACCGATGCCAGGATTTCGCGACAATCCTCGATGTATCTCGCTCCGACTTCGGTCGGCTTGACCGAGCGCGTGGTGCGCGTGAGCAGGCGCGCGCCCACCGCCTCTTCCAGCGCGACAACCGAGCGGCTCACCGCGGGGGGGCTCATGTTGAGGAGCCGCGCGGTTTCCGCGAAACTTCCGCTGTCGGCTATCCGAACGAGGACGCGCATGGCTTGGAGGCGATCCATGAGAGGCTCCCTGGCTGTGTCGGCGCGGTCTTCCTAGGCCGTCATTCCACAATCCGGAATAGTGAATTGAGCGGAATGCAGCTTCTTCCCCCGACCGGATCGACCCATCTTGCGATCCATCGGGACCGAGCCCGAAAGCCAAGCAGGATAGTACGATGCGCCTCTACAGTTTTGCCCTTTCCGGACATGCCCACCGCGTCCGGCTGTTCCTTTCGCTGATCGGCATCGACGCGGATATCGTCGATCTCGATCTCGGCGCGGGCGAACACAAGACGCCCGAATTCCTCGCCCTCAACAGATTCGGGCAGGTGCCGGTCCTCATCGACGACGAAGTGGCCCTCGCCGATTCCAACGCCATTCTCGTCTACCTCGCAAAGAAGTTTGACCGGACCGACTGGCTTCCCGAGACGCCCGGACAGGCCGCTCAAGTCCAGCGCTGGCTGTCGGTTGCAGCGGGGCAGATCGCCTTCGGACCGGCCGCGGCGCGGCTGGTCACGCTGTTCGGCGCAAGCTTCGACGCTGACACTGTTATCGCCCGTGCCCATGACGTGCTGCGTATTATCGAAAGCGAACTGACACCCCGCGAGTGGATTGCGCTGCCTGGCAGCCCCACGATCGCTGACGTCGCGCTCTATTCCTACATAGCCAGCGCGCCCGAAGGAAATGTCGATCTCTCGCCCTATCCCGCCATCAGTCAGTGGCTGGAGAGGGTTGAGGCCCTGCCCGGCTTCGTCCCGTTCCAGAAATCCGCGATCGGGCTGGCCGAGGCCGCCTGATCCGGCGGCGAGGCAGGCTGTTCCTTCCGCACCCCCGACCCCGAACAGGCTGTCTCGCCATAGGAGATCACTCATGCCCGCAGCTATCGACGACAACACCGGCAGCGTTTTTCACGCGGGCGAAATCGCACTCCAGCGGGAACTCGGTCTGGCCGACCGTCTCGAGGAAATCGGCAAGCGAATGATCCAGCGCGAGCTGCCCGAGCAGCATCGCGCTTTCTACCCCCAGCTGCCCTTCATCATTGCCGGCTCAGTAGACCGTGCAGACGACGCCTGGGCGACGCTGATCGCGGGGGAGCCCGGCTTCATGCACTCGCCGCAAGCAGACCGGCTGATCATTTCTGCGAGTATCGACCCGCGCGACCCGGCTGCCGACGGGCTTGCTCACGGCCATCCCGTCGGCCTGCTCGGCATCGAACTGCAAACGCGGCGGCGCAATCGCCTCAACGGCATTCTCGCGAGCGATCGCGGCGATCAGTACGAAGTGCGCGTGCGCCAGGCCTATGGCAACTGCCCCCAGTTCATTCGCCTGCGCGACCATCGTTTCGACCGCTCCCCCTCGCGGCCTTCGCCGGACGATGCCATCCATCTTGCAGAGCTCGATGCAGAGGCAATCGCCCTGATCCGCTCGGCCGACACCTTCTTCGTTGCATCCTACGCCGATGTCGCAGGCGAGCGGCAGGTGGACGTATCCCACCGAGGCGGCATACCAGGCTTTGTCGAGATTTCCGCCGACGGCCTCCTGACCATCCCCGACTATCGCGGCAACCGGCATTTCAACACGCTCGGCAACATACTGACGAACCCGAGGGCCGGCCTGCTCTTCATCAATTTCGAGATCGGCGACCTGCTCCAGCTCAGCGGAGAGGCTGCGATCGACAGCGATGCCCTTGCAGCTTCGCAGCGGATCGGTGCGGAGCGCCTGTGGACGTTCCGTCCCCGCAGGATCGTTCGCCGCAAGAGCGGATCGCCGCTGCGCTGGATCGCCCAGGAAAACTGCCACTCGCACTCGTCGCTGGCGACCCTCCCCGATCACGACCTAATGCAACCGAAAGGATAAGCCCATGTCCCGTCCCCCGCTGCCACCGTTCGACGAGGCCTCCGCCCGCGAGAAAGTCCGGCTCGCCGAAGATGGCTGGAACAGCCGCGATCCGGCCAAGGTCGCTCTCGCCTATACCGAGGACACCCGATGGCGAAACCGCGCCGAATTTCCCCGGGGCCGCGACGAGGCCCGCGTGTTCCTCGAACGCAAGTGGGCAAGGGAACTCGATTACCGCCTGATCAAGGAACTTTGGGCGTTTTCGGGCAACAGGATCGCGGTCCGATATGCCTATGAATATCACGACGACAGCGGCAACTGGTACCGGGCCTATGGAAATGAGAACTGGGAGTTCGCGCCCGATGGCCTAATGCGCAACCGCCATGCGAGCATCAACGAGCACCCGATCAGCGAGGAGGAGCGCAAGTTTCGCTGGCCGCTCGGCCGGCGTCCCGACGACCACCCCGGTCTTTCGGACCTAGGCCTGTGAGCATGAGCAAGCGGTCCGCTGCCGCGAATACAGGCCGCAAGCACCTGTGCTTCGACCGGCTTCTCGACGAGCAGCCCCACTGGGCCTTGCGCTTCTGGCTGCTTGGCGCAGCGCTGGTCCTGACGGGCAGCGCAGTTCTCTCGCTTACGGCATCGCCGCTTGTCCTGGCTTTGCAGGCCCTGTTCTTCGCCGCGCTTTTCGCCTGGGCCGTGTGGCCGCTGTTTGCGGCTCGCTACCCGTCCCCGTGCCGCAGGCAGGGCTAGGGGGAGTGCCGGTCAGGCCTGCATCGCCCGGCTTTCGAGGTCCGATTTGCGATAGTGCCTGGGTGTCGTCCCGGACCAGCGCTTGAACGCCCTCGTGAAGGAACTCTGTTCGGAGAAACCCGTCAGGAACGCGACCTCGGCAAGCGAATGGTCGCCCAGGCCGACGAGCTTGAGGGCAACTTCGCGGCGCGCCTCGTCGACCAGCGACTGATAGCTATGGCCCAGATCGGCCAGCCGGCGCTGCAACGTCCTGCTGCCGACACCCAGCTGGCTCGCAACGCTCTCGAGGCGAGGCACGCCATCGCTCAGGGCGCTCGCTACCTGCACCACCACTTCGCGGTCGATGCGGTCCGGCTCGGTCGCCTTCAGGATCTCCTCGAGATGCTCGCGCAGGAACCGCCAGATATGCTGGTCGCCGACAAGGTTCGGGCGGTCGACATCCTGCTGGTGCATGATGATCGCATCCACCTCAGCCCCGAATACGACCGGGCAGCGGAAATGCGCCTCGAGCGGTCCAGGCGATCCCACAGGAGGGTGGGTGAACTGCACCCTCTTTGGCGTGAACTGGGGACCGTTGGCATCCCTCCACAGCGCCACGAAGGTGCCGAGCGCCGCCTCGTTGGAGAGCCGTGCGCCGTCATTGTCAGGAGCCGAGCGGCCATTGGTCCACCAGAACTCCGCTCCCTTATCCAACGAACCGAACACCGAGTAGGGATTGTACAGCCGGGCAAAGCGGTCGAGCCTCTCGAACGAGCGTCGCAAGGTCGGGGCCGATTTGATTGTCAGTCCCAAAGGGCCGAAGTCGTTGCACCGCATCGATGCAGAGGTGCGCATGTGAAAAGCCACTTCGGGCCTTTCGGGTTCGGCCAGCGTCAGGAAAAGCTGATGGTGTTTCTCGACGGGGAGGCGCCCCTCGGGATCGGCAAGCGTCTCGCGCGACAGGCCGATTTGCGCCAGCGCGCGGTTTGCGGCTGCGCTGTCGGTCTGCATGACCGCCTTGCGGGCGAACAGGCTAGATACTTCCACCACGGCCTGCGCCCACTCCCCACCTCAAGCTACGCGACCGGTGCAACACTATAGGCGCATCCCTGCGCGAATGGCACCCCACGTCAAAGTTTTGTCGCCGCCGGTCAAGATCGACACGGCGCCTGCTGCAACCTTCTCCTTGTCAGTTCGATACCACGCCGACGTTGCCCACCAACGCATCGCAGGGTCCGGCCGGTGATCTCCGAACTGTCACGTCGAAATCCAGATCGAGGACAAGGAAAATGAGCACTCGCCCCAAGAGACTACCCCACAGGGCTGCGGCACTGATCGCGGCTGCCTGCCTGGCCGGGAACCTGGCCGCCACCGCTACCGCGCAGGAGCAGGCGCGTGCCGCTACTGCGACCATGCCGCCCGTGAACGACGGCCTGCCGATGCCCGGCTTCGCCATCGATCCGGGATCGACCGCGATCGTCATCACCGATCCGCAGAACGATTTTCTGTCCCCCCAGGGCGTGACCTGGGGCGTGGTCGGTGAAAGCATTACAAAGAATCGCACCGTCGAGAACCTCGGAGCCCTGTTCGAGGTGGCCGACCAGACCGGAATGCCTGTCTTCGTTTCTCCCCACTACTATTTCGAGCACGACCATCGCTGGAAATTCGAAGGCACGCTCGAGACGCTGATGCACGCCATCGGAATGTTCGATCGCCCGCGCGCGCTCACGCTGGAAGGCTTCGAAGGTTCGGGCGCCGACTGGCTCGAGCGATACAAGCCTTTCATCAATAATGGCCGGACCGTCGTGACCAGCCCCCACAAGGTCTACGGACCCGACAGCAACGACCTCGCCCTGCAACTTCGCAAGGCCGGCATTTCAAAGGTGATCCTGGGCGGAATGTCGTCGAACCTGTGCACCGAATCGCACATGCGTTCGCTGATCGAAGCGGGCTTTGAAGTCATGGTCGTCACCGATGCGACGGCGGGCGCCATCACGCCGTATTACGACGGATACGCTGCCTCGCTGGTCAACTTTCGCATGATCGCCAGCGCCGTCGACAATACGGCCAACGCGGTGGCGGCAATTCGCAAGGCCTATCGCGGCCGCTGACGACCGACAGCTCGCCGGCCGGAGGCCTCTCCCCCTCCCACGCCTTCCCGGTCGGCAGGACGGTGGCCCGATCCGCCAGAGCGTCCCGACCCCCGCGGGTCCGGTCACCGTCCCCTTCTTCCTGAACCCCTACGAACAAGGAGAATGACAATGCGCAATTCCTACGGATTTTCGAGCCTCGCCATCGCGCTTGCGGCCCTTGCCGCGAGCCCCGCACTTGCCGAGGACGAGTATAATGTCACGACCGGCTACACGCTCGACGGGGCAGGCCTCGGAGTCCACGGTGTCGATTCCGTGGTGCTCAGCACCCTCAATGCAGTCGCCCCCGGCGATGCCGCCAACGCTGTGGTGCACGACGGGGTTGCTTACTACTTCGCTTCGAAGCTCTCGGCCGAGCGGTTCCAGGCCGATCCCGACCGCTACCTGCCGCAATATGGCGGCTTCTGCGCCTATGCGGTGGCGCTGGGCAAGAAACTGGACGGCGATCCGCGCTACGCCGACATCGTCGACGGCAAGCTCTACCTCTTCGTGAACGCTGCGGTCTACGCCCGCTACCTCGCGGACAGGGAGAACACGCTGCGCACCGCAGACGAGAAGTGGCCGCAGATCCATCATACGCCGGTCGACCAGCTTTGACCCGTCTAGGCGGCGCCCGCAGCAGTCCGGTGCCGCCCCTTCCCCTTCCCAGTCGCGAGGACAAAGCGCCATGAATTTTGAACCATCTGATATCGCGACCACGCCCGCCACCCGAAAGCCCGGGCACTATGATTTCGATGTCGCCATCCTCGGGGCGGGCACCGCCGGGATGTCCGCATTTCGCGAGGCTTCCAACCATGCCGGCCGGATCGCGCTGATCGACGGCGGCCCGCTCGGTACCACCTGCGCGCGCGTGGGATGCATGCCGTCAAAGCTCCTGATCGCGGCCGCAGAGGCGGCCCATGGCCCGCGCAATTCGGGTCTTTTCGGCATCGACAGCCCTCCCCCGCAGATCGACGGCAAACGCGTGATGGCGCGCGTTCGCAGCGAAAGGGACCGCTTTGTCGGCTTCGTTCGAGAGGCCGTCGAGAGCTTCGAAGGCGTGACGCTTTTCAGCGAGTATGCCCGCTTCGAGGACGACAATTCCCTGAGGTTGAGCAGCGGACGGATCATCACAGCACGGGCGATCGTCATCGCGACGGGATCGCGACCGGCAGTGCCGCAGGCCCTGTTCGCCGCCGGCGAACGATTGATCGTCAATGACGACATTTTCGACTGGGATGACCTGCCTTCCTCGGTCGCCGTGTTCGGTGCGGGTGTGATCGGTCTCGAGCTTGGCCAGGCGCTGCACCGGCTGGGTGTCCGCGTGCACCTGTTCGGCCGCGACAATCGCATCGGTCCGCTCACCGACCCCGAAGTGCGCGACTATGCGGCTGCCGCCTTCCAAGGCGGGTTTCCTGCTACATGGCACGCCGACACGCATATTTCGCGGTCGGGGGAGAAAGTCGTCGTTCGCTGGAGCGAGGCAGGCGAGGACCGCGAAGAAGAATTCGACCATGTCCTCGCCGCCACCGGAAGGGTTCCCAACATCGACCAGATCGGCATCGAGAGGACCTCGCTGCCAACCAACAGCCGGGCCATGCTCGACTATGATCCGCTCTCGGGCCGCGTGGGGTCGAGCAATATCTTCGTCGCAGGCGATGCCGCCTTCGAGCTCCCGCTGTTGCACGAGGCCGCTGACGAGGGCCGGATCGCGGGAGAGAACGCCGGACGATTTCCCGACAGCTACCGCCGAGCCCGACGCACGCCGATCGCGGTGGTTTTCTCCGATCCCCAGATAGCGCTTGTCGGCGCATCCCATCGCCAGCTCGTCGAAAATTGCGAGAAGGGGTTTGCGATCGGACAGGCCTCGTTCGACGACCAGGGCCGGGCACGGGTCATGGGCCTGAACCGGGGACTTTTGCGAATTTACGGCGAGCACGGCAGCGGACGCCTGCTCGGTGCAGAGATGATCGGACCGCGCGCGGAGCACCTTGCCCATCTGCTCGCATGGGCGATCGAGATGGACCTGACGGTCGAGCGCGCTCTTCAGATGCCATTCTACCACCCCGTTCTCGAAGAAGGATTGCGCACGGCCCTGCGCGCCCTCAACGCAGCGCTCGGTTTTGGACCACAGCCTCCGCTGCGCTGTATCGACTGCGGTCCCGGAGCTTGATCCCTCGCAATCGGGACAGAGACGGATCGACCTTACATGAACCCTGATCACCTCTCTATCCTCGTCTCCTCATTCGAGACCAGCATGCCGTTTTACGACGCGCTTTTGCCATTGATGGGCTTCGACAAGATCAGGCCCCACATCTGGAAGAACGCGGACTGCTCCTTCATCCAGCTCCGGCAGGCCCATCAGGGCACCTCGCCCTTAGAAAGAAACGGCGCGGGAATGAACCACATCGGTTTCGGCGCGCCCGACGCAAAAACGGTCGTGCTTATCCGAGACAGAATGGGTGCACTCGGTTTCGAAGTGCCGGATATCCGACGCCTCAACGGCGCGTCGGCCATTTTCATGATGGATCCCGACGGCATCAGGTTCGAGATCACCTACTATCCGCCGGGCATGCATGTGGTCAGCTGAAGCCGGGCGGCATGGCGAAAGCGAGTTGGTGCTGATGGCGCCCTCGGCACAAAACTTGTCGCGCATGGTCAAGAACCGACCATTCAAAGCGTTAGGGTCGGCTCGCAGATTTTTACATGAGGCCGCAGATGACCCTTTCGGAAAAGAACCTCCACCCGACGCCTGCAAAGTCCGTGCGGGTCGGCAATCCGTGACCCATCACTGGATCGTCTACGCTTGTATGGTTCTGACAGTCTGGGTCGCGCTAGTGGGAGGCGTCTTCAAAGCCTTCTCGGAATTCATTATGTCCGCGCTTGATCGCGCCGCAACAGAGTGTGGCATCGAAGCGATGCAACAGATCAACCGCAGCGTCCTACGGACTGAATTCGTTGCCGCGATCGTCGCACTATCAGTCGTGAGCCCGCTATTTGCTGCATATTGCTTCTTGGCCGTGGGCGGAACAGCCAGCGTACTGACCGCACTAGCTTCAGGCATATACTGGCCGAGCGTCTTTTTGGTGACGGTCTTCGGCAACGTGCCCATGAACAAGCGGCTCGACGGGCTGGCTCCTGGCAGCGCGGAGGCACGCAAATACTGGGCGATCTACGCCCGCCGTTGGACACTCCTCAACCATTGGCGAACCGTTGGATGCCTCGCGACCTCCATCGCATATGCGCTTGCCGCCTTGTCGTTCCCCTAGTCGCGAAAGGAAAAAGTCCGATCACGAACAGCAGCCCATGACCATCTGACCAAGATCCGGCATCGCAGGAATGTTCCACTCCGTATCCGTCCCAACCAACCATCCAGAGAACCGAAACCGATGAAACGATTTGCGATAACAAGCCTCACCATTCTGATCGTCTGCGCCGCATGGGCTGGGATCGTTTATGCAGCCCTCGATCGGGGCTGGGGATTGCGCCCCATTGCCGAGCAAGGCGACACGCAAGCCTTTCTGGCCGAGGCGGAAAAGACTGCGGCCACCGAGTCAGCCGGCAATCTCGCACTTGTCCTAATCGAAGACGGAGAAAGGGTGGGTGATTTCCAGTTCTCTAAGGGCAATCCCGTGGATGGCGATGCGCTCTTTCAAGTTGCTTCGCTGGGCAAATGGCTCACCGCATGGGGAGTGATGGTCCTAGTTGAGGATGGGAGCATCGATCTGGACGCGCCGGTGTCTCGATACCTCACCCGCTGGCAGTGGCCGGCTTCCGAGTTCGACACTTCTGAAGTGACTGTCAGGCGACTGCTGAGCCACACAGCCGGATTATCCGACGGTCTGGGTTATGACGGATTCGCAACGGCTGCGGAGCGTCAAACTCTCGAGCAATCGCTGACCCGAGCCGCCGACGCCTCGCCCGGCAAAGACGGGCGGGTCGCGGTGGGAAGTCGGCCCGGTTCAGGATGGGAGTATTCAGGCGGTGGCTACACAGTACTGCAACTGGTCATCGAGGAAATCTCAGGCCAAAGCTTTGAGGATTTCATGCGCGACCGCGTGTTTCATCCTCTCGGCATGAGACGGACCACCTTCGATCACAAACAAGCGCTGGAACTTGGCGTCGCACAGAATTTCCGTAGCGATGGCGGTTCGGAACCCTTCCGCTGGTATACCGCCCTCGCGGCAACGTCGTTGTTCACTACCGCAAACGACCTTGCGCGCTTTCTCGAAGTGCAAGCAGACGGGCGAGCCAATCCGGTGCTTGGCGTCGATGCGATGAAGGAAATTGTCACGCCCCACGCATCTCAGATGGGCGCCGAGATCTGGGGACTGGGGGCGATGCTCTATGCGCCAAACAACGCCGGAGGCTATGTCTTCGGCCACGATGGGAGCAATGGACCTGCTATCAATACCGCCGCCAGGATCGATCCGTCGACCGGTGACGGCATCGTAGTCCTTTCGACCGGGCACACCACGCTTGCAACCGAACTCGCTGGCGAGTGGGTCTTCTGGAAGACGGGCAATGTGGACAACCTGTCCTTCTTGACCCGGTTGCCGATCGCACTGACCATTCTGGCACTTGGTTGGTGTCTTATCTTCGCTATTTCAATTCTCTGGGCCGCTAGAACCAAGCGACCACAGTCAGACGCCTAGCTGTTAGTGCTCATTCCACGCAGTTTGGGCGTTCAGACGGGCTATGATGGCAAGACATAATGGCGGAAATGGCATATATTATTCTAGTATCTCGCCGCGCCCGACGGCAGCGGTTACGAGGGGACCGGGATCAAGCCGTCGACATTGATTGAGGTTTATCCTGAAGGCGCTCCGAACGATGGACATTGGCGCGGAGTAGAAGCTTTGGCCGAAATGGTCGCTTCCAACTGATTACATGGCCCAATTTCTCACGCCACGGCTATGACCGCCTTACGCCATATGTGACCCAGAAGCGGGCAGTCCGCAAACGGCCCACTTGTCGCCGTAAATCTGATGAAATTCGCAGTCAGTCTGCAAGGCCCCTGAGGCAGACAAACCAAAGTAAGGGTGCCGTCCAGCTCCTCGGCAGCCATGAGCCAAGCTGCCAATAGCGCTGCATACCCTTCGGCAATAGTCATTGATTCTGTGTGAGAAGGAAGAGGCCGCGAGGGACCTTGGCTGGCATACTTTGGGAGGCGGGTGACGTTGTACGTTTCACCATGCCGAGTGAGGCAACAAAGTCACGTCGACTTCGGTGTCTTCGAAAATGCGGAAGTTTCTCTGCAGGAACAATTGACACCACTTCATAAATAGGGTCCTGCGTCCGCCGCCCGAATACCCGGGCTTTTTCAGGGGGTTGCAAATATGATCAGATTTGTTCTTGCCGCTTTTGCGGCGCTTTCTCTCTCTGCGTGTGCAAGCAGCGTTTTGGTCGTAGAACAGCCATACGCTGGGCAGGAGAAGTTCACCGCGGCAACAGTCGAGTTCGATAACGGTGGTGTCCCCATCGACAACGACAATCGAGCTTACACGCAAGAAAAGCTCGAGCAGGAACTGTTTATGGGCGACTCGCCAATCTTCGCAAAAGGCGATGGTCTGACTGTAAAGTGGCGCTACGTCGGCTTTAACGAAGGTAGCCGCCTCGGCCGCTATCTGACCGGCGGTATTGGGGGCGGCTCAAAGGTCGTCCTTGAAGTGGATTTCATCAATCAGTCAGGCGAAATCCTTGCGACGGTTCGTGGCGAGGGCTCCGTTGGAGGAGGGCTTTTCGGTGGCTCGAACAAGACGGGAATTGATAAGGCTGCCCGCCACGTTGCGGATTACGCCGCCTCTAACCTGCGCTGATATTGGCAGCTGAAGATAAGAAGGCCGCCTCGGGGTAACTCGGGGCGGCCCTTTTGAGGAACAGCGGACTGCCTAAGGGGCTAAGGCCCCCAGCCTGGGGTCGCATTCCTGCCGAGCAGCCCGCCGTTCACATCCAGGAAATAGGCTACAGACGCAAAAGTGCAATGGAGCCATGGCGTCCGTTCCAAATTTACAATCGCTTCTGAACACCCTGCTACTGATCGAACGCCGGCCCGAGCCGCGTCTGGCGGCTCCCGCATCGTGAACAACGCAGCCGTCCCTCAAGAGCTGCCATCTGCTTCGACCAGCCGCGCTGCTGGCATTGCAGGACGATTTGTAGCGGATCCAGCACTGCGACCCTGCGACAGCTGCGGCAGTCTACACGTAGTGCATAACCATGCCGCGAATAGTCGGCGATGCTGTCGAGACGCTTGGAGCTCATGGCTTTCGGCGCACCGACCAGACGAGCGCAGAACAGGCGGTTATGATGCATGCGATCGCAGCGAGCATCGACGGGCTTAGAACGATCATAGAAATCTCCGACTCGATGGCCCCGCTTGTTCCACATTTGTTCCAAGTAGGAAAATGCTGATATTCGAGGTAGGGTGCCCCGATGCTTCTGCTCGCTGCCGCGCTCGCCGTTTGTGCCCCCGGACCTAGGGACCACTGTGTCCATGACGGCGACACCGTGTGGTGGGAGGGCGAGAAGATCCGCATCGCCGACATCGACACGCCGGAGTTGAATGGGGCGTGCGAATATGAGCGAGACCTTGCGCTTCGCGCGAGGAACCGGCTGGTGCAGCTTCTGAATGCCGGAGCTTTCCAGATCGCCCGTAAGGGCCAGGATCGTTATGGACGCACACTTGCCACCCTGCACCGTTCGGGACGCTCTATTGGCGATCAGCTGGTCGCAGAAGGGCTTGCACGGACCTGGTCCGGGCGACGCGAGCCATGGTGCGCCGGTGCCTGAGCGAGAGGGGCATGAGTACGGGCTGAAGATCGAGTTCGTGATCCTACTCGGACTGCACATCATCGCTGCTGGCCTAGCGCTCGCTTGGATCGTCACATGATGCTTATCGGTGAGAGGGAAGATTAGGCCATAAGGGTCCGGCGCACGCTACGTTCTCGGTTTGCTCGTTGGCCGACTGCACTAAGCACTAAAGGGCTCCCCGCCAGTCTTAGCCCATGCGAATGTCCGTTCCATCGGCGCCCGCCCCTATAGGTCGCATGCTTCGGACAGGCCTTGCCAATGCAACCCAGTTGGAAAATTCGGGTGCGACGCTTTCGACAGCACCATTACAACTGCCAAAGCGCCGCACCCCGGTTCGGCATGAAATCTTTGCGAATGTCCGCAGAGTGAGCGTCGAACTACTTCATTTGCAACAAGTGCTCGCTCAGTGTCCGGGCACCGCGTTTGTAAGCCAGGTCCGCCCATGTTTCCCAACGATCGATGCGGTGAAGGAGCCAACTGTATAATCGGTCCCGCGCATGCGTGTCGGAACAGGTGATGCTCCATACGACACGCCCGAGGGGAACGTTTTCTCCGTCTGGCAAGCCGATCAGCTTGATGGCGGGCGTCTCGGCGATGGTGTCGCGAACAAAGCGATGGGGAAGCCCATGCGCAAATCGCTCGTTCGCGGCGATCATTTGCTCAAAATCATCACGTATCTCGCCGCTGTCGGGACCACGATTGGGTTCGATGGTAGCCAGTCCAATCGGGATGGGTGCAGCCCCTGCTGAGCGTGTGCTGGCTAAAGCAACCAGGATCGCTTTGCCCTCGGGTGTCAGGGCTCCACTCAACCCATCCTCGATAAGACCGTGGCCTTCGAGCCAGGAGCCATAGTGACGTGCAACATCCCACGAGCCGACGAAGAAATCCGTGACGTGCTCTTCAATAGGGACCGTACGTTGATCCATTGCGGCAAGGATCGACAGCAGGAACTCGATCTGGTTCTCGCATTGCACGGGATTGTTTGTCGCCATGCCAAGCCTTCCCCGCCAGATGTAATCGCGAAGGGATTTCCAACGCTGGCCCTGCTCATCGATGAGATGGGGTGGTTCTTCGTCGTCGACCACGAGCCAATAGCCGAAAGGCAGGTTTGCGTTGCGGCGTTCTTCGTAAAGACGTTCATCCATGGTCCGTCCTCCTCACGACTTGCCGAGACGGGTCGGCGGAGCACCGACTGGATCGTGACCGAGCGCAGATTGCGGCGTTCGCCGTTCGATAGCTGCCAGTTGACGAGCCAGCTCGACGGCGACCTCGTACATGTAATCGATGTCGCGATAGGTCTCGCCGTGCTCGCGCGCGAGGATCGGCTTCGGGGAGTGCGGCACGTAATCGCCGGGCTTATCGGCAGAGCAGCCAAACCACCATGCATCGCCAGTATGATCGTGCTCTTCGTTCGGGACATGGGCACCGTTTTGCCGATGCGCGCTGACGTGGCAGACCCGGGTTTCTTCAGGCTCATAGACTGCGCAGGTTTCGGCGTAGTCTATCTCTCCACGGCCCTTGAGGTCGAGCGAGGAGGGGATCGCATCGCATTCGTACCCCCACAGCGGATGCGATGGCGAGACGGCTACGAAAGCTCCCCATACGCCGCTTGGCTGGCGCAGGAGAATGCAGTCGAGGCCCGATGCTGCATCCTTCCAGGCAAGCTTGTCGGGTTCTCCATTCCATGGCCCTGGACCTTTGGGATGGCGTTTTGCGACAGTGTAAAGCTGGAGAGGTCTCACCTCGGTGCCGGCGATCGCGAACTGATCAGGGAGGGCAGGAAGATTGATGGCAGCAGCCTTTGCCAGCTGCTTGCCCTTATTCGGTTTGTTACGTGACATTGGTTAGTTTCCTTTAAGCATAAAAAATGCCGCTGATCCCGGATGGGAAAGCGGCTTGCGGATGACCTGCACGATTGCAGGTTGAGTTCGGCACGAGAGAAGGGCGGCGGTACCGATCGCCGTTTCTGTCGGTTCGTTATGTCATCGATATTCTCCTTCGGTATGGTCGTACGGCATCACCGTCAGTCGGGCCGGTAGACTTTGCCGCGAAGCCGCGATGCGCGCTCAGCGTCTCGGGCCCATGGGCGAAAGACTTTCGATGCAAATGCGCTTTGGGGCACGGCAGCCTGAACGGCATTGCCGATCGCAACATTGGCGCACGCGCGGTCGATTTGGACGATGCCATGCGAGCAGAAATGACGCAGCGCGATCACGCTGGTTGTCATCACATCGGCCAGTACCTGTTCGCGTACCTTTTCCCACGCGCCGGCTTCGACGAGCGTACCGATCTTCTTGCTCGGCGAGGGCTTGGCCGGAATCGAAGTTGCCGCGGCGTACTCGGGTAGGTGAGGTGACTTCGCCTGAACGGTAACCGCGCGGCAGAGGTCGACGCGCTCGCGCGCATAAGGCGACCCATCGATCAGTTGCGGAG
>CATMNW010000013.1 GCA_950071875.1 uncultured Erythrobacteraceae bacterium
GTCTTGAGATTGTCCGTTCTACCTGGGCAGACCATTGGAACCGGGAACCACGAACGGTTGGCGACACGTGAAATGCATCCCGTGAATCCTTTATGGCGGCTGGCCAGAGGCAGGCGCGCGAGGAGATCGCAGCGGCGGAGCACCGCCAAGTCTTTCGTTTCACCGCCCCAGGTTACAAGGCACGCGTCACTCGCCTGGCAAAGCGCGTTGAAAAATTGCTTTGCCATCTCGGATTCTGTGGCCTCGTTTTCGGTAACGACCACCACGTCCTCGATCACTGGAATGTCTTCACCGGGATCGATGCGAAGCTGCAACCAGGATGCAGCTGCGATGCGATGAAATGGCCACCGGATCAGGGGCTCGGCATCGCAGCCTTCTTCCACGCGATAGGCATCGTAGCGAAGCCGGTCCCAGCGGTATTCGAAGTCCCCAATGATGAGCCTTACCGGCCGATCTGATTGTCCATCGCCGGTGCTTCTCGCTGCAAACAATCGGGCCTCATGCTCGAGGATTTCCTCGAAGCTGTTTTGGGTAATGTGCATTTGTGTGTTCTCCATATGAAAAGACCCGCGAGAAACGCGGGCCGCATAAAATTCGGTGGTTGGAAATTGTCCGCTTCAGCGATGACGCTGATGGGCGCTGATCGGTCGCAAGGTCGGCGCAGGAAGGCCTTGGCAGTAGAACCATGCCTGCTCGTGCGCGACGAACTCTTCACCGAGTTCTTTCTGCCAGAACCGCGCATCCGCATTCCAGCGGTAGCCACGAGCTTTCAGCAGATCCTTCTTCGAGAACGGCGCGCGTTTGGCTTGAACAACGACGCTATCTTTTTCGATTGCTTCGAGCAGGCGCTGGAGATGCGTTCGTTCCGGATCGGCGCCGAGGCCTTTACGCCTCTGGCTCAATAACCAGAAGAGCGACCACACGTCCGGACCTGCGCGATGTGCGTCGCTGAACCAGGAATGTTGCATGAGCAGGTGGCCTTGCGCTCGCGCGTCGAAACCAGCCATCAACCAATCGATATCTCGAAGCGAGCAACCCCATGGTGCGTGCTCGAGAATTGGATAGCGCCGCTCGAGAAAATCGATCTCGAATTGGGCATTGTGCGCGACGAACATATCAGCGCGGCTGAGCAGCCCTTCGACTGAGATATCGTTGATCGTTTTGCCGACCAGATGGTGATTGGCGAGACCTGTGACGAGCGTGATCCGAGGATCCAGTTCGACGCCCGGATCCTCCAGCCAACTCAATGGTCCGAAGTGCGAAATGATTTCGCCTTTGTCGTCCACCCATACGAGCATGAGAGCGAGCTCGATGATGGAATCTTTTTCTGCATCGAGGCCGGTTGTTTCGAGATCGACGATTGCAATGCAGCGGCCATCGGGCGGAACGCCATCATCGGGAAATTGCGAATAGGGTTCGGGGACGCGTCGCAGCACGGTGTACCTAGGTTCGTGCTGTAAAACTTTTGCGTGTTCCTCGAGCACTGGATCGAGGTGTTGGTTAGTCATTTTTCGTTTTCCTTTTCGGTTCGGTTGGCGAACCGGCGAGGCGAAGCTCGAGCGGAAATCTTTTCCTCTCTTCATGCCGGTTCAGCCCGGCATTCCTTCCTTCAGTTCTTCGAAGAAAATTCTGGATCCGGATCGGACGACAGATGCTGTCCGAACGGTATCACCTATTCCCAAGGCGATGCTCGCCGCCCCAGGTCATGCCCATGACCGCAACGAGGAGGCCCGGCAGGGGCGACGTGTGAGCGAAGCGAACAAATACCATGAAGGCCGTCAACGTCCGGAATGGCGCCCGCAAACAGGGGCGCACGCAAGTGCACCCCTTTTTGAGGTATTGCGCTTACAAAATTAGCAGTCTGTCTAGTAGACATGCTAGGGAAAATCGCACGTGGTTAACCGAATTTGGCATCTCTTGTCCAAAAATTGTATGTGGCCTGTTCAGAGGACGAGCGAAATATCTTAATATCTTGAGGTTAC
This sequence comes from uncultured Erythrobacteraceae bacterium, assembly GCA_950071875.1. GTDB lineage: Bacteria > Pseudomonadota > Alphaproteobacteria > Sphingomonadales > Sphingomonadaceae > Qipengyuania. Next base: position 1,983 of record CATMNW010000013.1, read on the forward strand.
CGGCGCTCGGGGGCCGTTTTATTTTGGTTATGTTCGAACAGAACACATGGATAAATGCGGGTTTGAGCGGATCGTGGGATTTTTGTGAGGCCTGCGCCACCCTCAGGCACAGATCCTGAAATCCGCCACGATCTTAGGTATTCCGTGACCTATGTGGTCTGCGACTGCGGCATGCTAAAAGTAGTTAGAAACTAGGGCCTATGTGGTCTCGGCCACCCTCTGATATGCAAACAATCCTCGGAAATCCTATATCCTAGAATGTTATGTGGTCTGCGCCGCCCTGTTCCGCGGAACGGCACAGTTCTTCTGGCAGAGGTGTTTTGCTCGGTTCGCCGATGCCGATGATTACTTTGCTAAGCTTTATGTGGTCTGAGCCACCCTCTCGCAAAGGTCTGAAGAAAGCAAAGGTCTCTGATTCGATTCTCGAGGATCAACTATGATGGAAGAAGAAAGTGCTGAAGGTCCTAAGCGACCGAAACGAAAATTGCCGATGGAAGAGGGCAGAGTCGCGGCCCCCATTTCGGATTCAGATTTGGAGCCACCTTTGACCTTGAATGAGGGAGCTTCAAGAGACGAGGAGCTTGAGGATTCTCGGCGAGAAAGAGGCAAGAGGCGTCGTCATATTGAGAAGCTTGCCAAAGAGTTTGGCATGGATGACGATGAAAAACTCCGGTTACTTGAACTCGTTCAGGACCTATTGCCGGAAACCTCAAGAATGTCTCGGGCGGATGATATCCGGAAGAGATTGTCACATGGCTTCGAAGAGACAAGGTCTCGCCATCCAAAGCTATTGTTCACGAAAAGGACCCGTTATCCGATCGATATAACGGACACCAAGAGGGTGACTGCTGGGAATAAAGAGTTGAGCAGCATCTTCGACAATGAAGAGGAAATATTGCGTGCATTGATTATCAATGATCGAGTTTTGGCGGGCCTCAGTCGCTGGGTAACGGAGCATGAGGAAACGCGATCCATCCTCCTTACTGAAATGGTGCGGCGTTCAACCCTGGTTGAACAATGGCGGCATATGCTGCCGAAATTCATGCTCCCACTGTCCTCAATGCTGTTCGAAGCAAAAGCTGGATGGAAAGATCTGCGGGTCAATGCAAAGCTGTTCAATCGTATCAGAGATGCGATTATCGAGTGGTCCGGGGACTCGGTCACGAGAGACAAATTGATGTCGGCTGCCATGCAGACGGAAGAGGAATTCATGTCTGTCCTGGAAGAGAATGATTTCTCTGAAGAGATCGACTACATGGATAAATGTCGTGATCGTTTGCGTTTTGCCTTTGAGGATGCGCGCAAGAAATTGGACGAGATGCTTTCTCCTGCGGAGGAAGGATCGGTGCCTTCATCTGAAATTGATGCACTTAGGCTTCGCGTTCGCAGACTGGAAGTTGTTATGGCGATGGAAGCGGGATTGGATCGTGAGGGACGTTTGGTCTTTTCCTCGCTGGAAGATTTTGCCGAGCGTTCGACGACGGTCGCTCCGTCAAGGAGGCATGCGAAGCAGGACGATCTTCCGCGGGATGCGACAGTAATGCCTAAAAATGGTTCGTCCAAAGGCGTATCATCTGAAGGTTCTGTCTCTGATGCTGGTAGTGAGGAAGGCGAGTATGACGAGCTTCCTTCAGTTGAGGTAAGGGGGGACGGCATGATCTTCGTGCCCGAGATGTTGGACTCGGCGCCGACTTCATACCCTGATACTTTGGCGTTGGCCGGAACGCTGCCGCGGTCAACGGGCTTGTCCCGTTCGCTTTCGGATAAGCCGTTCTTTAAGTATGGCCCCAATGCTCTCAAGCCGCCTTTCACGTTTGTAGCTTTCAGGCGTCACCCTGACTTAAGTTCTCGTGAAGGTATCGAGGGGACAATTGAGCCGGTCGATTTGTCGCGTATAGAATTGGGCGAAGGTGATTGGGTGGTGTCGCAGATGCCAGGCTTCTCACCTGTGCTTGGTGCCAATCATCCGTTGATGCTTCCGCCCCATTCTTCCTTAGCTTGGTATGGCAGAAAGCTGGGTTGGAGTGAAACGGAGATCCGTGGCTTGTCTGCCTTTGGGTCGCCGGCTCGGCCGGAGACTATCACGAGCAAGGGTGATGTGAAGAAGCTGGTTGATGCGATGCGTGGTGTTGCACGTCTTCGTGTTGATGAACTGGCACAGAAGGTTCCGGGTCATCATCTGGCTAAGAAGGATGGTCAGGAACTTCGTGATGAGGCCGTCGAGGATTTGGCTCGTTGGTGGATTTTCATTCTGCTGGCGCGTCATCGTCAGGCAGACTTCGAACTCCTGTTGCCGAAGTTCTTCCATAATGTGCAGGCGCCTGATTTTGCGCTTATGGAGGATGGCACCATGAACTTCGGTAGTGGGTCTAATGCCTCGAGGTCGATTATCTTCTCTATCAAGCTGAAGAGGATTGGCTCCAGCAATGATGAGGAAACGAGTGCTAAGATGCTGGGTATCGGGGGTGAATATTCCGGTGCGCGTAGGCTTGGCGTTCCATAAGACGATTTGTCGATTTGTCGATTTGTTGATTTGGAGGGATGGGCGGCTTTCTATGGTCAAAAGAAAGCCGTTTCTTTTAGGTGGCGCAATCGAAGTTATTCCAGTCTTAATTAAAGTCTGGCCTCCGGAGGAGAACAGTACGAGATGAGCCGCAAGCCGCGCGCCCACTTTCATCGATGTCTAACTGGCGAAGGGCGTACAATCCTCAGCTACCATATCGGGAAGGTCGAAGGCGTCATGGAAATGTGCGCTGACATTGAACATTTCAAAGAGGTAGCGAAGCGCCTCGATTTAGTCACCGTAGAGCCGTATCTCTTTGACGAGACGAACCAAGTTATCGACTAACTTGGATAGAAGTCGTGATTTTGGTCAAGATACACTAGGAAAAAGGCGTCCTTAACTCGGAAGCCGTGTACTCTACTCTCGGCATCTACACGCAACTCGAACCAGGTTAAGTCTGGGCTGAACTTTTCCAATTCGGTGTTGTCTGGCAGAACACTATGGTCTTTGTGGACAGTATATCCAAGGCCGACCTTCGTGCCCGCTTTACCCCCGGTCGCGTAAATATCAGCCCATCGGGTCTGAGTGATCTGTCGACAAAACCCGCTGAAGGACTGAAGCTTTTCCTTCGTCCAGTCAGATAGGCATTGATAGTCGGGCCGGTAGTATTTGAGGTTGACGTAAGGGCGCTCGCCATCCGTGCGTTCGTGCTTAACACCCAAAAATGAGGCTTCTCGAAGCGTCAAATCGGTCGCTTCCGATGTTTTAGCGCCTTGCTGCCCGGCAACTTTCCTAAGCCGCCTATTACTCGTCATCCGCCGCCTTTTCGTAGAGGCCACGATAGTAATCCGTCATTCGCTCTTTGGAGATAACAGCATTGGACCTTGCCTCAGGCGGAATATCACCACGGGCCTCAAGCCACGGATCTTCGTGGTGCGTCATGCGTTCAAGGTGCTTCGCTGAAAACTCGCCAAAAACACTAAGGATTTCACTCAGGTGAGTGGCGTCCTTCTCAGCAATTTCAGGAACTTCATCGGGGGCCGGTAGGGCATCCCACCCAGCGTGCTTATACTCATGGAAAACAGATTCCACCACAGGACCATGTGCCCACGCCTGCATATCCTCATCGAAAAGTGGGTAGGCGCGTTCAGGCAACGCCAAAGACCAAGCTTGAGCATAGTAAATCAATTTCTGTAGCTTCAACGGCGTAATCGAGTCGCCGGAGTCCCGGTCAATCGCGCTGAGAAGCCATTTTGCAATCTGGCTCGCAGTATATGGTGCGGGCATATGTGGCCTCCATCTGTTCGCGGGGTTAGCAGGAACTCGGTTCGCTGGCTAGCAAAGTGTATAGGTCCCTTTTTTGAATTCCAGATCCTTTAACACCACGTTGTCGAGCATCTCCTCGGCCAGCAGCTTCTTCAACGGATTATTCTCCTGCTCGTGCGTCCTCAGCCTACGAGCATCGAACACTTCCAGAACGTCAAATTTTGACTACCGTTTGTAGAACGAATCGGAGCTGATGCTGTAACGGCGGCAAACCTCCGCCGTCGGCATTCCAGCCTCCTGCTCCTTCAATACCGCGATAATCTGCTCTTCGCTGAACCTGCGCCGCTTCGTTGTCGTCCGTCCTCTTTGCGTCGGACCCTACGAAATACCGGTCACATTCTGGGGGAGCACGCCAGCATGGGCGCGATTGAAGCCGGCCACTGCTAGTTGAGTTCGGCGGCGAACGCCACCGGGGTTGCGTAGCCAAGGGCTGAGTGCGGACGACCCCGGTTGTAGTCTTCCACCCATGCGGCGATCTCAAGCCAGACATGGGTCAGGCTCATGAATAGCGCTTCGCTAAGCAGCTCATCGCACAGTCGACTGGCGCTGGCTCGCACCGTATGTCGCAAATTGGGCCGAAAGCGGAAAGTCTCATATTTGAGGTTGCGAGGGCCAAAGCGGACATTTCGTTGTGGAGATGTCAGCTTGGCATGCATGAGATTTAATCAGTCCAACCATCCCGTAAGCACTATCAAGCCGTATCTTGCTTTCGCCAGCCATCGATCATGCGGTTGTTCTTCAGCAAATCGGCGACCCAGCGCGCAGAATACGTCGGAACGGTCACCCGTCGCCCTGCCGCAAAGGTCAGCGTCCCTGACGTTTTCAAGCGGCCATCCTTCGTCCAGCGTAGACGTTCCTGGTTGGAATTTTCCAACGCCTTGCAGATCTCTTTCGGTGTCAGCGCACGAGTGGCGATTGCATCGAGAATGTCGGCGCTTTCTTCCAGACGCCTTGCGATTCCCTGCTTGCCCTCCGCGTTGTCGAAAGAGATCACGATCGCGTTCTTGATCCATCGGACACGTTCTTGTCCGCTCAGATGCTTTCGTAGCGCCAAGCGCGCCTGCTTCCGGCGCAGCCTGAGACTAGGAATACGCGCCAGCAACGCCTCCAAATCTAACGTGGCGGTATGATTGCGCTCACACCAGGTGGTAGCCGAAAGAAGGGTCTCTTGGCTCACAAAATGGTTCATCGTCTCGCCCCCCGAAAGGTGCGCGTTCCTTTGCCAGCTGGGCCAGTCACAGTTAGAGTCGGCTTCATGCCCAGTATAAGTTTTGACGACACGCAATCACCGTGTCGGAGTATTTGTAAGCTGTCGGATGACGAGGAGGTCTGCATGGGCTGTGGTCGAACACTGCATGAGATCGCGCGCTGGTCGAGCATGTCGTGCGACGAGAAACGTTCCGCAAACCGGGCGGCAGCGCGGCGACTAGACGAAGGCTTTATCTGATGGCTTCTGTCCACCTCATCCTCGGGGGCGCTCGTTCGGGCAAAAGCCGGCACGCTCTTGGGGCGAGCAAGCGATTGCAGGGACCGCACAGATTCATCGCCACTGCACAGGCGTATGATTCCGAAATGAAAGAACGAATTCAAAAACATCGCGAAGAGCGTGAAAGTGATTGGCGGACGGTCGAGGCACCAATCGAGCTTGCGCATACGATCGCTTCGCTGGACGACGGAACGATACTTGTCGACTGCTGCACTCTGTGGCTATCGAACGTGATATTAGCAGAGCGCGATGTCGGCAGCGACACCACAGCTCTGATCGACAGCATCACATGCGCAACAGCGGATATCGTGCTTGTCAGTAACGAGGTCGGGTCGGGGATCGTCCCCGAGACAAAGCTCGGCCGAGACTTCCGCGATGAGCAGGGAAGACTGAACCAGCGGCTCGCCGAAATCGCGGACACGGTCGAGCTTGTGGTCGCCGGGATACCGTTGCGGCTCAAGGGTTGAGGGCTTCCGCAAGTCGATCAAACTGCGCAGCATCGGCCGGAAGCCCTATGCGCAGGTGATGATCGTCCCCCGCAAATCGCCGAACGGCGATGCCATGGCGGGCCAGCTTTCGCCATAGAGCAGGTGCATCGGATGCCTGGACGAACCGGAAAAGATCGGTTCCGCCGCGATCATTCAGCCCCGCCGACGCGATCAATGTCCGCAGCTCGTGCATCCGCAGCGCCAAATGTTTGCGGGTTGCCGCCTGCCATTCAACATTTGCATAGGCTGATCTGCCGACGGCCAATGCCGGCCCGGAGATATCCCAGCCCCCGAGCCTTTCCCCAACCTCGCGCAGAATGTTGGGCGGAGCGAGCACCGCACCCAGCCGGAGCCCCGCAAGGCCGTAGAATTTACCGAAGGATCGTAGCACTATCAGTCCTCGCCCCCCGGCAAACGACGCGACGCTTTTTGATGGATCGAGATCGGCGTAGGCCTCGTCCACGATCAGCCAGCCGCCGCGCTTCGCGAGTCGGGCCCGCGCGTGTTCGATCCGCTCGACAGGCCAGCAATGCCCGTCGGGATTATTGGGATTCACGAGCACCACGACATCGGCCTTTTCGACCAGCTCCAGCGGATCCAGCCTTTTTACGACGCTTGCGCCGTCAGATCGCCAGCTTTGCGCGTGATCGGCATAGCTTGGAGCGCGAACCGCCACCGTTTTCGCCCGCAGGATCGATGGCATTTGGCGGATGGCGACCTCGGTTCCCGCAACCGCGCGGCAGTAGGCAGGATCGCATCCGAACGCACCAGCCATGGCGCTCTCGCAGCTCGCGCGGGCTACCTGGCCTGGCAGCCGTGTCCATGCATCGGTCGGAATTTGGGGCAACGGATAGGGAGCTGGATTGATACCGGTCGACAGGTCGATCCATGGCAGGGGCGCATCGGGAAATGCCCGCGCCATCGCATCGATCCGCCCACCATGGCCGGAAACGAGATCGGGATCGCTCATGGCAAGTGAGCCCATCCAAGCGCAGCTAAAAGCAGAGCGGCGGCAACGACGACCCGCTGATAAAGAGCCAGCGCACGGCGAATATCGGCCGCGTCCGGGTCGCCTGCTTCGGCGTTGAGCCATGGCTCTTCGCTCGTCTCCGTGCCATAGGCTCGTGGGCCAGAGAGCCTGATGGCAAGGGCCCCTGCCATCGCGGACTCCGGCCATCCTGCATTGGGAGAACGATGCTTGCGGGCGTCGCGGAACATCACCTTCATGGCCCGACCCGAACCAGCACAGAGCGTGAATAGGGTCCCCGTAAGGCGTGCAGGGATAAGGTTGGCGAGGTCATCCAGCCTGGCGGCGATCTTGCCAAAAGCCTCATATCGCGAATTGCGATGGCCGATCATCGAATCGAGCGTGTTGATCGCTTTATACGCAAACAGGCCCGGCAATCCCAGGAGCGCACCCCAGAACAAGGGCGCGGTGACGCCATCGGAGGTGTTCTCAGCAAGGCTCTCGATAGCGGCTCGAGCGATGGCGGCCTCGTCAAGCTTAGCAGTCTCGCGACCAACAATGCGACTGAGCGTGCACCGGGCCGCATCGATCCCCGCGCCCTCGAAGGCGCTGGACACGTCCGCGACGTGATCGTGCAGCGAACGTGCGGCAATCAGGCTGGAGGCAAGAAGAGCCATCAGCACGAAACCTACCCAATCATTAGGCAGGACCAGCTGCATCGCCAGCCCGATCAAGCCCGCAAGCGCCAGCAGAAACAGTGTTAAGAGACCGCCCATCGCGCCCCGCGCCGGCTTGCTCCATTTTTCTCGATTGCCTAGATGCTCCGCCCGCTCGACCAGCCAGCCAAACCAGCGCACCGGATGCCCCATCCGCCTGTCCAGCGCGTCCGGCCAGCCGAGCAGGGCTTCTACCGCCAGCCCTGCGAGCATGATCCACGCGGTCATCACCGCGCCAGCGCCAACAGGGCATCCACGTCGAGGGCCACCTCAAGCCCATCGGCAAGCTCGTCCAGCGCATTTTCCACACTGTCTTCATAGTCGAGCGTGCTGCTCCGACCGCTGCTCAATCGCTCGAGCCAGCGAGAACGAAACGCATCGCTCGCGAACACACCGTGAAGATAAGTGCCTATCAGGCGGCCATCCCCCGCGATCGCGCCATCGCAGCTGCCATCCTCGAGCTCACAGAATGGTTTACTCAGCGCAGGGCCATGCGAACGACCGGTGTGGATCTCGTATCCTGTCACGTGGTCGCCATGGGCGAGCGTGGTTCCGCTCATGGGGCGAACCACTTTCTCGAGGGTCATCATCGTCGTCATATCGAACAGGCCAAGACCGTCTGCCGATCCTGCCAATCCATCTGCCGCGTCGGCGTCTTCGATCCGCTTGCCCAGCATCTGGAACCCGCCGCACAAGCCGACAATGTGCGCTCCCGTGCGCCAGGCGGTGAGGATGTCATGGTGCCACCCTTGGTTCCGCAGCATCGCGAGGTCGGCCAAGGTAGACTTGGTGCCCGCGAGGATAATCGCATCCGCCTCCCGCGGAATTGGCTGGCCGGGGGGAATGAAACGGACCTCCACGTCCGGCTCGGCGCGAAGCGGATCGAGATCGTCGAAATTGCTGATCCGCGACAGCATCGGCACGGCAATCAGAATGGCACCGCTTGCCGGCATGGCATGTCCCAGCACGACGGCGTCTTCTGCGGGCAGCCGCGCGGCACATTGCAGCCATGGCACGATGCCGAAGCTGCGCCAGCCACAAGAGTCTTCGATGAAGCGAACGCCATCCGCAAAAAGGGTCTCGTCACCCCGAAAGCGATTGATGACGAAGCCTGCGACCATCTCGGCATCATCGGCCTCGATGACGGCTCGGGTGCCGATAAGCGATGCGATGACTCCACCACGATCGATATCGCCGACCAGCACTACGGGAACGTCGGCAGCGCGCGCGAAACCCATATTGGCGATGTCGCCCCTGCGCAGGTTCACCTCGGCCGGGCTCCCCGCACCCTCGATTATGACGAGGCCGTGCGCCGATTTCAGGCGTTCGAATGCCTCGATCACCGAGGGAAGCAGGCTCCCCCGATTGGCCATATAGGCCGCAGCTTCTTCGCTCCGCAGCGCTTTCCCATTGAGCACGACTTGCGCACGTCGATCGCCTTCAGGCTTGAGGAGCACGGGATTCATATCAGTCGATGGATCGAGGCCTGCCGCTCTTGCCTGCAGGGCCTGCGCCCGACCAATCTCGCCGCCACCGGGGCAGGCTGCGGCATTGTTCGACATATTCTGCGGCTTGAACGGAGCGACCCCGATCCCCCGCCGCGCTGCGATCCGGCACAAACCAGCCACCAGCAGCGACTTGCCGACATCCGATCCGGTGCCCTGAAGCATGAGCGCGCGCCCGGTCATGCTACGTTATGCAGGGCCGGAGATTTCGAGCCGGGTATGCGCGCCGTCGCTCAGAACCTGAGCGTCGATGCCAAAGACATCGCGCAATCGTGTGGCTGTGAAGGTCTCCTGCGGCGTGCCGTTTGCGACAATTCGGCCTTCGTGCATCCAGAGAACCTTGGAGGCGTAACGCAGCGCGAGGTCAAGGTCATGAATGACCGTCAGGACACTGCGTCCAGCGCGCGTCATGTTGGCGAACAGCTGCATGGTCTTATGCTGGTAGCGCGGATCGAGTGCGGCGACGGGCTCGTCCGCCACAACCAGTGGAGTTTCCGCTGCAAGCGCCCGGGCCAAATGCACGCGCGACAATTCGCCGCCCGAGAGCGTGTCCGCAGCGCGTTCCTCGAAGCCGTCCAACTGGCATACTCGGATCGCGCGCTCCACCGCCTCGCTGTCTTCCTGCGACAAGCGACCAAGGGCAGCGCCATATGCGAACCGCCCGAGGGATACGACATCGCGAACCGGCTGAGGCCAAACGAGCGGACGCGCTTGCGGCAGATACGCAACGCGGCGAGCGCGCTCTACCGGCGAAAGCGATTCCACCGCCGTTCCATCGATCGAAGAGCTTCCCGCGTCCTTTTCCAACAGGCCTAGCGCAAGACGCAGGAGGGTCGTTTTGCCCGACCCGTTCGGCCCTATGAGCGCGGTCAGCTCGCCCGCGCCGAGAGCAAACGCGGCGTCGGCGACCAGAACCCTGCCATCGATCGAATAGCCGAGGCCTTCTGCCTCTAGCAGCTTCATGCCAGCCTCCTGCGCGCGGCGATCCATATGAATACTGGGGCGCCCAGCAACGAGGCGACCACGCCCAGCTTCAGCTCGCTATCGGTCGGCAGCACGCGAACGCCGATATCGGCGAGCACGAGAATCAGGCCCCCGAGCAGAGCGGAGGGCACCAGTAGCCGCGCGGGATCGTAGCGAAGGAAGGGCCGCACAAGATGCGGTGCGACGATTCCGACGAAGCCGATTGCTCCGGCCAGCGCGACTGCGGCGCCCGTTGCCAGCCCCGCGCCGATAATCACTGCCAGCCGTTGTCGCTTGAGGTCCAAGCCCATTCCTTCGGCCGCCTCGTCGCCAAGGGCAAGCACGGATAGCCCGCGTCGGGAGGCCAGCAGAACCGCGACCCCGATCGCCATGAAGGGCAGAGCAAACAGCAGGTCGTCGAAGCTGCGATTGTCCACCGTCCCCAACATCCAGTTGACCATGTCCGCGAGGCTGAAGGGATTGGGGGCAAGGTTCATCAGCAAGGCCATAATTGCTGCCGAGAAGCTCGAAAGGCCGACGCCGATCAGAATTAATGTAACGACGGAACGCGTGCGTAAGGCGGCGAGCGCAACCAGCAACGTAGCGATCAGCGCGCCAGCTACTGCCGCCAGCGGAAGCACCAACGGGCCTGCGGTTGCCAGACCGAAATAAAGCACGAAGGTCGCGAATAGTGCGGCGGTGGCCGACACGCCGAGGATACCCGGCTCGGCCAACGGATTTCGCAAGAGGCCCTGCAAGGCCGCGCCGCTCATGCCCAGCGCCGCTCCAACGAAACCTGCGGCGAGGGCGCGCGGCAGGCGGATTTGCCAGACGACCAGTTGATCGCCCTGGCTCGACTGGAATGTGAGAGCGCCCAGCACCCGGTTAAGCGGCAAGGGCACCGATCCCAATGCAACCGAGAGGACCAGTGCGCCCACAAGGCTTGCCAGCAATATCCCCACTACCCGGTTCATTGCGCGCCTTCCTTGCCTTCTGCGAGCGCCTCTACCGCATCGATCAGGAACCAGCCCCCGCATGAGGTCCAGGCCCCTTCCAGCGGCACGACTGGCAATTCGAGCAATTGCGCTCGCGCCACCGGATGACGCGCCGCGCTCCAGTTATCGACGTGGTTGGTCTGGCTTTCGAAAAAGGCTGCCGCGATCAGGTCGGGCCGTTCGTAGGCGAGCCGTTCCAGTGGCAGCGGGTTCCAGCCGGGACGATCCTGGAAATTCTCGAGGCCCGCCGCGACAAACAGTTCATGCACCAGAGTGCCTTCGCCCGCGGTTACGCCTGCCGGGGTCATGTAAAGAACTTCGCGTTGAGGACCGGACCTCTCTGCAAGTGCCTTCAATCGCCGATCCATATCAGCAACGAGCTTTTCGGCCTCATCCGGCTTGCCAAGTTCGGTGCCCACCCGCAGCATCTCATCTCGCACTTCGGCAATCGATTGGGGGAAGCCGATCTGCACGACCGGGACCCCCGGCTCCTTCATGAAATCGGCGATATCGTGCCCGCCGCCATAAGTTCGCACCACCAGATCGGGCTGCAGTGCCAGCACATCTGCCGTGCGCGGACGGACCGTGGGGATCCCTTCAGCCGCCGCCCGCATGTAGGAAAAGCGCTTTCCCGCATCGGGCGACAGCGCGAGGATATCCTCACGATCCGCGAACTTCAGGACATACTGGTCGGCGCAGTAGTCGAGGCTGACGATCCATCGCGGCGCGTCCGCTCCCCGCTCCGCCACCTGCGAACAGGCAGAGAGCAAAAGGCACGCCAGCGCCGCGAGGATCGTCCGAACCATCGGTTACATCCGGTAGCGCACGCCGCCGAACACCGCCCGACCAGGTTGGCCGTAGCGGAAGATCGTTTCATACTGCTCGTCGAACAGGTTCTCGATCCGACCGAAAATTTCGATCTGCTCGGTAATGCCAAAGCTCGCCCGGATATCGGTCACCACATAGCCATCGAGGCGGGTGGTGTTGGTGGCATTGTCGAAGCTGTCGCCCGCCACGAACACGGTGGCACCGATGCCGATGCCGTTCTCCATGCGGTAGTCCGCGACCAGACTGATCGTATCCTGCGCACGTCGTGGCAGGCGATTGCCGTTCACATCGTTTCGGGCGTCGATGGTGGTGTAGTTAAGCGCGACGTCGAATCCATCGGCCGGACGCAGCGCCAGACCGAATTCCCAGCCATCGGCACTTGCGAGTGCGATATTGTCGTATGTGCCGAACGGGCGTGGATTGGCCGGATCCTGACACGCCGGGATCGGATTGCCGGTGCAGCCGACAAACGCGATCAGATTAGTCGCGTCGCGTTCGAAATAAGTGACGCCCACCTCGGCTCGGCCACCAAGGAAATTGTGCGTTATACCGACATCCCAGTTCTCCGATTCCTCGGGCTCGAGATCGGTATTTCCGAAGTCGCTGAACAATTGGAACAGCGCAGGCGCCTTGAAGCCTTCGCCATAACTACCGCGCAGCACGGTATCGCCGCCGTTGGGCGAATAGGCACCGCTGGCGGCGAAGGTTGTATTGTCACCGTAGGTTTCGTGATCGTCGTAGCGAACGCCGCCAGTCAGCGAGAGCCCCTCCAACGGCGTCAAATTGAGCTGGCCGTATACCGAGTTGATCCACACATCATCGCCAATCGCGGGCGCACCGAAACTCGAGCTGCGATACTCCGATTCCTCGCGCTCTGCGCCGAAAACTAGCTCGGCCATGTCGGCTGCGTCGAATACACCCTGATATTCGTAGCGCAGGTTTTCACCGAAAGCGTCAAAGGTTTCGGAGTCTGTATCGAAGCTGAAGTTCCGGCGGTCGACCCTGGTATATGCAATCCCCAGCCGGTTGCGGAAACGTCCATCCAGGAAGTTGGCATTGATCCCACCATAGCCGACCAAATCGTCGCGGTAGGAAACCTCGTTGGTATCGCCCAAGCCCGTCGCGGTGAAGCCATCGATATCGGTTTCGCTATCGGCATAGAAACCGCGCAGATCGATCGAGAAATTCTCGCCCAGCGCGATATCAAATTTGGCGTTTGCGCCAAGGCTTTCGAATCCGTCCGGCTCGGTTCCACCGCGCGCCTCGCTGAATGCGGAGATGCCATCGGTGCGATAGTAATCACCGCCGACACTCACCCCGACAGGGCCGAACTTGCCAGAGACGTTACCGACGAGTTCCGCAGTGTCGCGCTCACCGTATTCGGCACGCGCGAATACGCCGAGCTCCTCGGTCGGCTCGCGGGTAATTAAGTTCACCACTCCGCCAATCGCTTGGCTGCCGTAAAGAACGCTCTGCGACCCACGCACCACTTCGACCCGCGCGATGTTGCCTGTCAGGGCAGGACCGAAGTTGAAGCCGCCACCTGTCGAGGATGGGTCGTTGAGCTTGACGCCGTCGATCAGCACAACGGTCTGGTCGCTCTCCGCACCGCGGATCGAAACGCCGGTGTTGGTTCCGATCCCGCCATTGCGGTTGAAGGTGACACCGGGGACCGTGCGTAAGATATCGAGCACTTCGCTCGGCTGGCGGTTCACGATTTCCTCTTCCTCAACCACCGTGACCGACTCGCCGACTTGGCTGATCGCACGTTCGGTGCGATTGGCAGTGACAACGATCGTTTCGGAGTTCACTTCCTCGTCTTCGGGAAGGTCGACCGACTGAGCGAATGCACCGGTCGAGCACAAAGCCACGGCCGATGCCGCGACGGACAAATGGAATGCGGTTTTCATTGTAGAATCCAAAGCCAGTCCACGCGGAGGCTCCGGTGCCCGCATGGTCAACTCGACAGATGGCCCGCCGCCGCTCGAAATGAGCCGCGACACCGGTAACCGGCCTGGCTGTCGTTACTTCGGAAAAGAATTTTCCTGTCCCACTGGGCTGGACCCGGCCCCGGACGAACGACGCGACGGCAGGTCTCCTGGCTTGCCGATCAGCGCCTTCGAACCGTCTTCCCGGCGTCACCCAATGCGGGGTTTAGCCAGTGACATGTTGGTTCGGGACTCCTGGCTCACAGTTGCGGGCACAGCGCCGGTCTCTAACCGGCTTCCCTCTTAGCTCCAGGCAATTTCGCACCTGCAGCACCGTCTAATGGCGCCCATGCTAGCCAAGAGCGCCGCTGTCAATCCTTGCAGACTAGAAGTCGATACCCTGCTGGGCGCGAATGCCAGCGTGATAGGCGTGCTTGGTTTCGGTCATCTCGGTGACGGTGTCGGCATAGTCGATCAATTCGGGCTTCGCATCGCGCCCGGTCAATATCACTCGCGTATCGCCCCGGCGTTCAAGGGCATCGATAACGGCTTGGGGCGTGAGGTAGTCGTAGCGCAGCGCAATATTGATCTCGTCGAGCACGATCAGCGCGTAGTCACCACTCGCAATCAGTTCGCCCGCCTTTGCGAGCGCCTTCTCTGCAGCCTCGATATCGCGCTCCTTGTCCTGTGTATCCCAAGTGAAACCATCGCCCATAATGTGCCAGTCAACCAAATCCGGGAAGCGCGCGAAGAACTGCTTCTCGCCCGTCTTCCACTTCCCCTTGATGAACTGCACCACGGCGACCTTTTGTCCCCAGCCAAGCGCGCGGGCGATGACGCCGAAGGCGGAGCTCGACTTGCCCTTGCCATCGCCGGTGTGGACCAGAACCAGCCCGCGGTCCGGATCTTTCAGTTCGCGTCGCCGCTTGGCTTGCGCAGCCTGTAGTTCCTTCATCCTCGCTGCATGCGTTTCGCTGTTGGTATCGCTCATAGTGCCTCTTTCGGTTCGACGTTCAGGAACTGGCCGAAGCCAAGCTGGATTTCAAACGGGTTAGCACGGCCCAGAACAGCACCGGCACACCGAACGACGCCGAGATGCGTGACGGCAAGGATGTCGGCATCGCAACTCGCCGCGTCGCGTAGATAGGCCCGCACCCGCTCGGTCATCTGCGCCACATTCTCCCCACCATGCGGTCGCGCACCTTCGACATCTTCGGCCCACGCATCGATTTCACCACGCGGAATTGCGTCCCAAGCCTGCATTTCCCAATTTCCGAAATCGATCTCCATCAGTCTCGGGTCGGCGTGAACCGGAAGATCGAGATGCGCGGACAACTGCTCAGCCAGCGCAATGCATCGGGTCAGCGGGCTGCTGTCGATCCGTGCCAGGCGGTCGGGCAATGCGGCCGTCAGCGCGCGGAGGCTTCCCTCGTCAAAGGCTCGAGCAGAAACATCCGACTGGCCGTAGCAGATTCCCGCAGCGAGTTCGGGCTGGCCGTGCCGCAGCAGGATCAGAGCCATGCGATCAAGCCTAGGTAGAAGCCGACTTCGCTGATCTGCTGCACAGCGCCAAGGCAATCGCCCGTATAGCCACCCAGCTTGCGCTCGAAGAGCAGCCGCGTCGTAACATGACCAACACAGAGCCCGGCCAAGCCGCAAAGCACGGCGCCGGGCCCAAGAACGGTCGCGCCGATTGCGACCGCGGCAATCCCGGTGAGCGTCGCCACCATTAGCGGCGCTGCTCCGATCCCCTTCGCAACCGGCTTCGCGATCCCCTCTGCGCGCGCATAGCGACTGGTCGCAATCACGGTCACTGCCGACAGGCGCGAGGCTCCGTGCGCCACGGGAAGAGCGGCAAGGGCGAGCATGAAAGGCAATTGCGATAGCGCGGCAACCTTGAGTAATAGGACGAGGAACAGCGCCGCTGCTCCGAACGTGCCTAGGCGGCTGTCACGCATGATCTCCATCATCCGCTCGGCTGTCGACGCGCCAAGCCCGTCGAACAGGTCGGCCAGCCCATCTTCATGAAAGGCTCCCGTCGCCAGCAGCGTTGCGGCAGTCCCGAAAATCGCAGCGATAGAAGCGCCGCCGATTGCCCAGCCAAGTGCGAAGCCTGCCGCTCCGATGGCGCCGATTGCCAGGCCGACAAGCGGATAAAAGCCGGGTGCGGTCTCGAAGTCGCGCTCTCCCAGCTTGGCTATAGGCAATGGAATCCGCGTGAGAAAGACCCACGCGGCCAGCAATGCAAAGAACGGGCGTTTCATGAAGCCGGAGTAGCGCCGGAAACCCCGGCTTGCGAAAAACTCGCCATTCCGAAAAGCGATAGCGCGGCGCGGATCATCGGCACGGCAAGCAATGCACCGGTGCCTTCGCCTAAACGCATTTCTAGATCGAACAAGGGCTCGGCTTCTAACCAATCGAGCAACGCCCGATGTCCCTGTTCGGCCGAGCGATGCGCATAGACGAAAGCCTTTTCGCAGTCTGGTTCTATCGCCCTTGCAAGCGCGGCGGCAGCGGTGGCGATAAACCCGTCGACGACCACCAGCTTATCCGATGTCCCGGCTCCGATCATCGCGCCCGCCATGGTGCCGATCTCGAAACCGCCGACCTCGGCAAGAGCCTCGGTTGGCGCAAGCTCTCCGGTGCGCGCCGCCGCGCGTTCGAGTATCTCTCTCTTATTGGAGAGCCCAGCATCGTCGAGACCCGTGCCGCGTCCGACCAACTCGGCGATCGAAATGGAACTCAGCTTGTGCGCCAGCAGGGCCGCTGCGGAAGTGTTGGCGATACCCATCTCGCCAAAACAAGCGATTTTGCTCTCGATGCCAACTGCGAAATGTCGTCCTTGCGCGATTGCTTTGTTCGCCACATCCTTCGGCATTGCAGGCTCACTGGAACTGTCGGCCGTGCCTCGTCCGAGTGACATGTCGACCAACCCATCCCGTCGCGCTGGCAAATGCATCATCCCACAATCGACGACGGTGACCGGTATGCCGAACTGCGCTGCGATGGCATTCGCCGCAGCCCCACTTGCAAGGAAGTTGGCAACCATTTGGCCTGTAACTTCCTGAGGGAATGCCGAAACACCCTGTGCCGCGATGCCATGATCGGCAGCAAAGATGGTCAGCGATGCCGAGGCATTCTTGGGATTAGTGTCGCCGATGATCGCCGCGGCCTGAACAGCGAGGCTTTCAAGCCGCCCCATTGATCCAATTGGCTTAGTCTTATCGTCAATCAGACGCTGGAGGTCGGCTCGGGTCATACTCTGCGCGTCTAGCGAATGCAGAATGACTTTGGAACGGCGTGAACTGCGCATACGCACCGAGCGCTTTACGATCATCCAATAGCGGGGGGCAGGGCCATCCTATTAGCGCCAAGCTTCTCGCCATTGTGACTTGCCGAGCGAACGGCAGCTTTCGAGTCGAGACGCCTACGGTGTGAATGACCGAAATGAGGGCGCGAAGTTGACCGGCAGCTTTCACCAAAAGCAGCCTGACGGATTTTTGGGCCGGAAGGAGACTGTCAGCTCTCAGCATTCGAATACGCGAAAGCTGACATCGCGGTTCCAAAAGGAATGGACTGTGAAAAAGCGGCGGTAAGACCACCCTAATCCTTTTAAAAACGCTCGGTTTCTTTTGTTGCGATTGTCTTCGCAATAGAAGCTGCTTCGTCTACCGTGATCTGCCTCGTCCTTGCCTGTTTTTCCAGTATTACACGCAGCGAAGCAAACTGCTTCTCTAGGTCACACCCTGAAACCGAACCTGCAATGTGTCGCCAGATTTCCGGTAGCGGACAGCTGCTTCAAAGTCCCCCAAACCGGCCTGCCCGATAGTCGCGAACTGCCTGTGCAATCTCCGCTTCGGTGTTCATCACGAAGGGACCGTGAGCCACGACCGGTTCTCCGATCGGGCTGGCATGGCCAAACAGGATACGGCAGCCGTTTTCGCTCGAAACTTCGATCCGATCCCCGTCCGACAATTTGACAAGCGTGTGCTCGCCGATCGCCTTCTCATCGATAGCGGCTTCACCGCCAACCGTGTAAAACAGGACGTTTCGCCCCGACGGCGCGGGCAAGTCCGCCCGACCACCGGGCTCGATTGAGACAATCGCCAGCATCACATCCGTCCGCGAGCGGATCGGCGCTTCTTTTATGCCGGAGACCGTCAGCATGGAAGCGCCATCTCCCGGTTCGCTGCTCGCCATTTTGGTTGCGGCTACCGGCAAATAGGCCGGCTCGGTCATCTTCAGTCGCGCCGGGAGGTTGACCCATAGTTGCAGAATTTCCAGCGGACCGCCGGTGCGCTTGAACTCATCGGGCGAAAGCTCGGCGTGTACCAGTCCGCTACCTGCAGTCATCCACTGCACGCCGCCCGCCTCCACCACGCTTGCGCCCGAGCCGCTGTCGTGATGGGCCAGGCTGCCTTCAAGAATAAAAGTCACGGTTTCGAAACCGCGATGCGGATGGGGGCCGAAAGGTAGACCGTTGTTTTTGGGCGGGTAGGTTTGCGGCCCGTGATGATTCAGAAACAGGAAGGGATCGACTTGGGGCAAGTCCGGCGCAGGGAGGGGCCGCCGCGTCACCAGATCCTGTATATCGTCCCGCACCGCGCGGTGTAACGACAGGACTTCCCGGTTGCTCATGCTTCGATACCGGGAATGAGCGGGTTCGGCCCGGCAGGTACGATGCCGTGGGGTTTGATGCGCTCGTGGCTCTCGTAATAGTGATGCCGAATGTGCTCGAAATTGACGGTCTGCTCCATCCCGTCGAGCGCGAGGATCCGGCGCGTGAGGGCGGCGAGATTGGGATAGTCGGCGATCCGGCGCACGTTGCACTTGAAATGGGTGTGATAGACCGGGTCGAAGCGGATCAGCGTGGTCCACAGGCGGATATCCGCCTCGGTCAACTGCTCGCCCACCAGCCACTCGCGGCCCTCCAGCCGCCCTTCCAGCTCATCGAGCACTTCGAAC
>CATMNW010000014.1 GCA_950071875.1 uncultured Erythrobacteraceae bacterium
TATTGCCGAAGTTCTCAGCGGTAGATTCTCGCCTTGCGGACGGCTTCCGATCACTCTCGTCGATAAAGGTGCGCCCGGGCTCTCTCTGGGTCACGGGCTCGGCTATTCCGAATTCGGTCTTGGCGAAACCTCGATAGAACTGGGGCATGACCGTCTCGTCGTGAGCGCTGTCCTGCATAACGTGGGCGAGCGCGAAGGCACCGAAACAGTCCAGCTATACCTGCGGCGCCCCGAGGGGCGGGAGAAATCGCAACGCGAGTTGGCCGACTTCCAGCGCGTTACTCTGGTTGCTGGCGAAAGCCGGCGACTTCTATTCCAGATCACCGGCAACCAGCTTGGCCAGTTCCAACGCGATGGTCGCTTCGTTATCGAACCGGGACGATACGATATCGGCATCGGGCTCAGTGAGAAGCGCTCCTATAACTCCGAGATTGCCCTGCCACATGCCTTTACCGAAGCGCTTGCAAAAGAACGCGCGTCGGAGCCTCTGCCTGCCCTTTTCGGCAAACTTCGCAGCATTGGCTAGGAACACTTCGGCAGGCCTTCGAACGTTCTGCTGCCTTAGCAACGGTTGACCCTACTGGCGTTTTGCCGGAGGACCCGCGCCATGAGCAATTTTGGCAGCGATCACCCCGCGGGAAAGACGGGTTTTCGATGATCGATGGGCATGGCCGGACGATCGATTATGTTCGATTGTCCGTGACGGATCGCTGCAACTTGCGCTGCACGTACTGCATGGCAGAGGACATGGTCTTCCTCCCCCGCCGTGATCTTCTGGATTTTGAAGAAATCGAACTTCTCGCACGGCATTTGGTCCGCCGCGGCGTACGCCGCATTCGCCTGACCGGGGGCGAGCCACTGGTGCGCAAAGGCGTTCTGGATCTTGTCGCCAGACTTGGTTGCCTGTTGGGCGACGGCCTCGAGGAGCTCACGCTAACCACCAATGGTACCCTTCTGGCCGAAATGTCTGGTCAGCTACATGCTGCCGGTGTCAGACGGATAAATGTCAGCCTCGACACGTTGGATCGCCAGCGGTTCGCGCAGCTCACACGTCGCGATGAACTGGGCCGCGTCCTCCAAGGGATCGACGCTGCCCGCGATGCAGGGATCGCCATTCGCATAAATGCCGTGGCCATACGCGGCGTCAACGACGACGAATTGCCCGACCTTCTGGCATGGTGCGCCGATCGCGGCATGGACTTGGGCTTGATCGAAGGCATGCCTCTTGGCGATGTCGCACTGGACCGCCAAGCTGCCCATCTACCGCTGTCCGAAGTGCGCACGCAGCTGGAAAAGCGCTTCACGCTTGTGCCTTCCCTGCATCGAACTGCAGGTCCGGCGCGCTACTACGATGTTGCCGATACCGGCACCCGGGTCGGTTTCATCACCCCGCTGAGCGACAATTTCTGTTCTGCTTGCAACCGTATCAGGATCGCGGCGACCGGTACGGTTTACGGCTGTCTTGGCCATGACCAGAAAGTCGAACTCCGCGACATCATTCGCGCAGGCGGTGAAACGGAGCTGGACGCGGCGCTGGACCGGCTCTTGGCAGGCAAGCCGCTGCGTCATGATTTCAATGCAGAGCGCAGCGAGCCGGCGCTATCCCGCCATATGAGTGTGACAGGCGGTTAGCGCATAGCACATGATCGTGGCCTCAGTGCTGTTGCGCGTCGCGCGCACCGCGTGGAACACGGATCGAATCCACCAGCCTTCGGACCTTGGCAGGCGGACTGGCGGTCATTTTACAAACTGCGATGGCAACCACGAAATTCAAAACCATGCCGGCCGCGCCGATGCCCTCGGGCGAGATGCCGAAAAGCCAGTTGGCAGCGACATTGTCGGCGGGGTTGGCGAGTTTGAACCAGGCGATGTAGCCGAAGGTGAACAAGAGGCCGGACACCATTCCTGCTATCGCGCCTTCTTTGTTCATCCGTTTCGAAAAAATGCCCATGAAAATTGCCGGGAAAAGGCTTGCCGCAGCCAGTCCGAATGCAAAGGCCACCACCTGCGCGACCCAACCAGGCGGATATATCCCGAGATAGCCGGCCACGACGATTGCTGCGGTGGCCGCAATCCGTGCAGCGAGTAATTCGCCTTTTTCCGAGATTTCAGGGCGAAAGGTCGATTTGAGCAGGTCGTGACTGACGGAACTGCAGATAACGAGCAGCAGTCCGGCCGCTGTCGATAGCGCTGCTGCCAGCCCGCCTGCTGCAACGAGGGCAATGACCCATCCGGGCAAGCCACCGATTTCGGGATTGGCGAGAACCATGATGTCTTGGTCGACATAGACTTCGTTGGCGCTTTCGGCGTTCGGAACATTGCTAACCACGCGTTCACCGGATGGCCCGGTCGCGTTACCGAAAACCGGCCCGCCATCGAACGCATCCCCACTGCGCAATTGCATCACGCCGTCGCCGTTCTTGTCCTGAAACGCAATCAGGTCGTTACGCTCCCAGTTCTTGAACCAGGCGGGTGCTTGCGAATAGCTGGTCTCGTTCACGGTATCGATGAAGTTGAGGCGCGCAAACGCACCGACGGCCGGTGCAGTGGTATAAAGCAGGGCAATGAAGACAAGCGCCCAGCCTGCCGATTTGCGCGCGTCGGACGCTTTGGGAACGGTGAAGAAGCGCACGATGACATGAGGCAGACCTGCCGTGCCGACCATCAAGGCAAGCGTGATGCAGAACACGTCGATCATACTTTTCGAACCATCGGTGTATGCGCCGAAGCCGAGATCGGTCAGGGTGAGGTTGAGTTTTTTGAGCACATACACACCCGACCCGTCGGCAACTGTCGAACCCAGACCGATCTGGGGGATCGGATTGCCCGTGATGATGAAACTGAGGAAAAACGCCGGTACCATGTAAGCGAATATCAGCACGCAGTACTGGGCAACCTGCGTATAGGTAATGCCCTTCATTCCGCCCAGCACTGCGTATACGAACACGATGCCCATGCCGATTACGACACCCAGTGTGATCGGCACGTCCAGAAAACGCGAAAAAACGATACCCACACCGCGCATCTGGCCTGCGATGTAAGTGAAGCTGATGAAGATGAGGCAGACCACCGCCACGACCCGTGCCGCTTTCGAATAATACCGGGTCCCGATGAAGTCCGGCACGGTAAACTGGCCGAATTTGCGCAAATAGGGTGCAAGCAGGAGCGCCAGCAGCACATATCCTCCGGTCCAGCCCATCAGATAGACGCTGGCGTCGTAACCCAGAAACGCGATGAGGCCAGCCATGGAAATGAAGCTGGCCGCGCTCATCCAGTCGGCGGCGGTGGCCATGCCGTTTACCACCGGGTTGACCCCGCCGCCTGCAACGTAAAATTCCTTGGTCGATGCCGCTCGGCTCCAGATGGCGATACCGATGTACAGCGCGAAGCTGGCGCCTACGAACATGTAGATCAGGGTTTGCGTATCCATGATCGCCCCCTCAATCATCGAGATCGTATTTACGTTCGAGCGAACGCATACGAACGACGTAGATTACGATCAGAACGATGAAGACGTAGATCGAACCTTGCTGTGCGAACCAGAAGCCCAGCGGGTATCCACCGATCATGAATTGGTCGAGAAAATCGCGAAAGAGTATCCCCGCCCCGAAAGAACAGGCGAACCAGACCAGCAACAAACTGCACAAGAGGCGAATGTTGTCGCGCCAGTATGCGCCTTCGGCAGCACTTGTCTCGGTCGGCTGCGTATCATCGCTCATTACCATCCCTCCCCGTTCTCCAGGGGCGATGCTATGCGAATGTTCGGGCATGCGCGAGTGTCTGCTGCGATTTTTCGATAGTTTGGCGATGCCGGATATGCATCCGCACTTCGCCGCGTTAGAAGAGCGGGATGAAGAAAGCTCCATGGCACAGCCGCCTCGCCCTGCTCCTTGCGATACTGCTTCCGGTGTTTTTCGCCGTTGCGGCACTGGGCACGAAGTTCGGCCTTTGGGGCTGGCGAACCGGCTTGGCCACTTTGACCATCGGGACCGGCCCCATCCTCATCGGTATCGTGGCGCTCGTGGCCCTGGTTTCGCTTATCCTGGTTGTGATCCGCAAGCCCCGGACGGGATGGCCCTTATCGTTCGTGGCTCTGCTGGTACCGGTGGGTATATTTGCCGCTCTCGGGTTTGTTCGCAGCCAGGCGGCGGAAATTCCGCCGATCCATGACATCGCAACGGATGTAGAGAACCCTCCTGCATTCTCGCAGGCGACCATGGACATGCGGGACGCTGCCGAAGCCAATCCGTTGAACGATTACAATATCCCGCTCGGGCAATTCGAAATGTGGGCGAACAGCGACACAGAACTCGCCAGCAAGTCGAACGCGCAGGTAATCAACGAAGCCTACCCGGATCTGAAGCCCTTACCGCTTGGTGCAACTACTCCGGCCGAAGCGCTGGCTGCAATTGCCGCGGCAATGGAGGAAATGGGATTTGCGGATGTCACCCTTGTGGCAAACGAGGGCAGCGTCGAGGGTGTGGCGGAGACATTCTGGTTCGGTTTCAAGGACGATGTCGTGGCCCGGGTCTCGAACGGACAGATCGATTTCCGCTCGGTATCACGCGTCGGCATGAGCGATCTCGGTGCAAACGCCGCGCGTATCACCGAATTGCGTGATGCGGTGTCTGCCCGACTCAATCCCTGAACTGGAATACGGCCAGCGCACTCCGCTGGAAAACGGTAAGCAGGCAAAGAACTGCGTATCCATAGGCAACAGGTACAAACCACGCTGGGAAAAGCGTGAAGACGATGAACACGATGATTGTCTCGGTGCCTTCGGCTAGGCCGGTGGAATAGAAGAAGCTCTTGCGGCCGTGAGCGGCCGTTTCTTCCCCGCGTTCCGCAGCGATGACCGCGAATGCCAGGAAACTGACGCCGGTCAGTACGAAGCTGGCAACGAGTACCAATGCTGCCTTCGTGTTATCCGGGTCGAGAAAACCGAAAGCAAGCGGAACGGATACGTAGAATGCGAAATCGGCGACTATGTCGAAATAGCCTCCGAGCGGCGTCGCCCCGCGCACCCGCGCTACGGCGCCATCGAGACCGTCGAAAAGCCTGTTCGCGATGACGAAGGCGAGCCCGAGCCAGAGATGCCCCAGCGCGATCGCAAACGATCCGCACAGGCCAATCGCCAGACCAAGAAACGTCAGCGTGTTCGCGCCGATGCCAAGGCGGGCGAGCCGCTCACCAGCGGCATTCAGGGGTCGATCGATAAGGGGGCGCAGTCTGGCGTCGAACATAGGTCCGGTTAGGTCCAGGTGATGAGGCCGATCCAGGCCCCCGTCATCGCCGTGGCCATATTGCCCGCGATCCAGCTGCGCACACCAAGTCCCGCGACTTCACCGCGCCGTTCTGGGCACAGCGTGCCAATGGTCGATACCAGCAGGCCGATGCTGGCGAGATTGGCCACGCCGCACAATGCGTAGGTGACGATCAGCAAACTGCGCGGAGAGAAGGTTTGGCCAGGCATTGCAGCCAGTTCGAGATAGGCGACATATTCATTGAGGATCGCCTTTGTGCCCATCAGGCTGCCTGCGGACTGGGCTTCGGCCCACGGAACCCCGATCAGCCACATCAGCGGGGCAAACAGCCAGCCGAAAAGGCGTTTCAGCGTCAGCGCCTCACCCTCGACCGACGGCAGAAGCGCCAGCAGCTGGTCCGCCAGCGACACCAGCGCGAATACGACGATGATGACCGCGATCACAGCGAGGAACAGCTGCATACCGTCCATCGTGCCCTTGATGATGGCATCGATGCTCGATTCAAACCTCAACCCGGGCTCGTCGGCAGTATCCTTCTGCGCCGCCTCATCGGTTTCGGAGGGCACCATCAGTTTCGCCACCAGCAAGGCCGCGGGCAGCGAAATCAGTGATGCGGAAATCATGTGCCCCACTGCATCGGGAACAGTGCGCGACAGCGTGGTCGCGTAAAGGATCAGGATCGCACCGCTGATCGTGGCCATCGCAAGCACCATGACCTGGAACAGCTCCGCACGGGTCATTCGCGCGAAATAGGCACGCACGACCAGCGGGCTTTCGACCACCCCGAGGAACATGTTTGCCCCGCCGGACAGGCCGACCACACCGCTTACCTTCAGAGTCCGCTGGAGCAGGAATGACAGGCCCCTGACCAGCCAACGCAGCACACCCCAGTGCCATAGCAGCGCGGCGAGCGCGGAAAAGACGATCACCAGCGGCAATATCTGGAAGGCGATGATCACCGGAGCATCGGCCCCTTCGCGCAAGGCGAAGGGCAAGGGCCCGCCGCCGAGGTAACCGAACATGTAGGACGATCCGTCGAGCGTGGCTCGCTCGATCGCGGCCACCGCCTCGTTGGCCAGTGTCATCGCATTCCAGACGAAAGGGACACGCACAATCAGCACCGCCAGCCCGGCCTGCAGGGCAAGTGCGCCGACGATCCACCGCCATGACGGACGTTCGGCGCGATTTTCCGAAAGAACCCAGGCAAACAGCACCAACAGCGCAATGCCCACCAAGCCGCGAAACTGGTCGAATAGGTCCAAGCCTGCCCCCTTTCCGGCGCAATCAGTTCTTGCGCTTGATCAGATTGTCGAGCGCCCAGCGGTCATGTTCGCGAAAGGCAATGAGCGCAAGCGCTGCGCCCGCAACCGTGATCGAAGGGAAGAACAACAGGTTGGCATCTTCCGGATTGGCGAAGAGGTATTGGCCGAACGGATCGAGGAAGTGCCGCCAGATCGGGAATGCACCGCCGACGAGGATTACGGCCGAGCCGATCAGCGACACCTTCCGCAGCAACCCCAGCACCACCAAGGCGCCGATGATGACCTCGACGGTTGCGAATCCCAGCTGGAAGGTGCTGGCGGCGCCGACCCCGCCGTAGTATTTTTCGGACAGCCTGGTGCCCATGCCATCGCTGAGCAGCCGTGCGCCGCCCCACAGCACCAATAGCATGCCGGTTCCGATACGCATGACAAGCAGCGAAAGTTTGGCGAGCATCGTTTGTCTCCGTTAGTCCAGCACCCGCCTAACTGCGGCGCCAGGCGTGATATTTTTCGACCAGCGCCAATAAGGCGTCGGGTTTGTGCTTCTTCTTCCACTCACCCGCGGCAAACTTGTTCGCTTCGGCCAGGGTCGGGTAGGAATGGATCGTCCCCAGAATCTTGTTGAGCCCCAGCTTGTGCTTCATCGCAAGGACGTATTCGGCCAGCAGTTCACCAGCGTGCGCGCCAACTATCGTCACCCCGAGAATGGTATCCTTGCCCGGCGGTGTCAGGACCTTGACGAAGCCCTGCGTTTCACTTTCGGCAATCGCCCGGTCGAGGTCGTCCAGATCGTAACGCGTTACCTCGTAAGCGATGCCCTGTTCCTTCGCCTCGCGTTCGTTGATGCCCACCCGGGCAACTTCGGGATCGAGAAAGGTGACCGCGGGAATGACGCGGTAATCGGCCTTGAATTTCCGAAACTGCCCGAACAGTGCGTTGACACTTGCGAACCAGGCCTGGTGGCTCGCTGTGGGGGTATATTGAAAAGGTCCGGCTACGTCGCCAGCCGCAAAGATATTCGGGAATTTCGTCGCCAGAAACTCGTCGGTGACAACTGTCCTGTCGGTATCGATCCCGATGTTCTCTAGGCCATAGCCCTTGAGCCGTGCGGCACGCCCGACCGCAACGATCAGCGTATCGAAGGGAACGCCGACCTCGTCTCCATCGTGCTCAGCTACCAACCGGCCTTGCTCCACCCTCACCGCCCGATGATCGGTCAGAACCGTGACCCCCGACGCTTCGAGCGACGACTGTGCCAGAATGGAAACCTCTTCGTCTTCGCGTCCCAATACGCTGGCCGACATTTCGACCTGCGTGACTTTGGAACCGAGCCGCGCAAGCGCCTGTGACAGTTCACAGCCGATCGGCCCGCCTCCCAGCACCACGACCCGATCCGGTGCGCGCTCCATCCTGGCAAATACGGACCACATTGTTTCACTGGTCAGGTAGCCGCTGCCTTCAATGCCTTCGATTGCTGGAACGACCGGCTCTGCCCCCGCCGCAATCACTATCGATCGCGTCGTCAGCCGCTGTGTGCCTCCCTCGCTGTCGGCGATCTCGACAGTCCAGGGATCGATAATGGTGGCATAGCCTTGCTTTACATCAACCCCGAGGCCTTCGTAGCGCTCGACACTGTCGTGCGGTTCGATAGCCTTGATTGCTCCCATGACCCGCTCGATGGTCTTTCCGAACGGGACCCGGGGTTCAGCCGGAACAAGCCCGTATTTGTCCGCATTCCGCATCTGGTCGGCCACTTTGGCGCTCTTGATGAGCGCTTTGGAAGGCACGCAGCCGGTGTTGAGACAGTCGCCCCCCATCTTGTTCGCCTCGACGAGCGTGACCCTGGCCTTGACCGTCGCCGCGATCAGCGCAGACACAAGGCCTGCGGATCCGGCACCTATGACGATGAGGTTGCAGTCATAGCTTTTGGGCCTGGTAAAGCCGGAATACACCTTACGCCGCTTGATCAGGCCGATAACCGCCTTGGCAATCCAAGGGACGATACCGAGCAGGACGAACGATCCGATTACCGAAGGCGACGCGATACCCGAAAGGCTGTCGATCTGTGCCAGCTGTGTTCCCGCATTCACATAGACGATCGTCCCGAGCAGCATGCCTATCTGGCTGACCCACGCATAGGTGACGGTCCTGATCCGGGTCAGACCCATGACGAGATTGACGACGAAGAAGGGGAACAGCGGGATCATGCGCAAGGTGAAGAGATAAAAAGCGCCATCGCGTTCAAGCCCGCGATTGATTGCCTTCAGCCGGTCACCGAAGCGGTTCTCGATCGCATCGCGCAGCACATAGCGAGCCGACAGGAAAGCCAGCGTGGCGCCAACGGTCGACGCAAAAGAAACGAGAACCGTGCCGACTAGCAACCCGAACAGAGCACCCGCGGCAAGCGTTAGGATGGCTGCGCCCGGCAGAGATGCCGCCGTGACTGCCACGTAGATTGCGAAGAATCCGGCCAGCACGGGGGCGGGATTGTCGGCGTAGAAGCTCTCCCATTGCGCGACTGCATCCTTGATACCGTCGATCGTCAGCCGGTCGCTCAGATCGAAAGCGAAATATCCGGTAACCAGCAGTGCAAGCGCCAGAATGATGATCAGCTTTTTCATGGTTTGCCTGTGTTCCGCCTGTATCCGTCATTTGCAATGAGCCGGTTACACAGCCCTTGCAATTTTTGCGAACCGTTCGATCCAGCGGCTGTCGATGGAGTGCTTGAGCCATCCCGCCCAGCGCCCGTGCGCGGCCAGCGGACCATAGCTGGCAATCGCCCTGCACTGTCCGGTGGCCAGAAGATAGAGACTGGCCGGCCGCGGGCGATAAGTGTGCAACCTGTCGCCTGCTTCGACCGCGCAGGCAAGGTTATGCGCAAGGGTCTGCCCGGTGTGTACCGCATGCACACCCGAATGGGGTACGTGCCTGTCCATTCGGCGGGCAACGTCACCAGCGGCGAAGACTGCCGGATGGGAAACAGACCGTTGGTGGCGATCGACGGCTATGAAACCTTCATCGTCTACGCGCAGTCCGCTTTCGCGAGGCCATTCGGGGGCACGCGCCCCAAACGAAGCAATGATACCGTCGACAGGTTCCAGTAAACGACTGCCCGCATAGATGCGGCCGTTCGCGATACGCAGATCGTCTTCGTAAAGGTCGATGTCCGCCTGCTGCAGCGCGTGCCGCGCCAATCGTCGCGCTGGGTCAGCGAAACCTGAGAGCAATCCGGCATCGCCCGACACCATGCTGATCCGGGTGGCATGTTCACGGTACCGGAAGCGCATGGCGTGAGCTATTTCGAAGCCTCCCGCGCCGCCCCCGGCGATCACGATATGGTTTGGGCGCCGTTTCAACGTACGTTGCCACTGCTCCAGCCTTGCCAGGAAAGTGCCGATCGGTCGCACGTCCAGCAGCCGGCTATCTTGGCCAAGGATACCGGTCGCTTGTGCTTCGCCGCCCGTGTCGATGGAACAGATGTCGAAAGGCAGGTTCGCTCCGCTCTCTGTCACAATCGTCCTGCCCTCCGGATCGATCTTGGCGCACCATCCGAACTTCACCATTGTTCCCGATCGCGCGGCCAGGGCTTCAAGATCGATGAAACCGTCTTCGGGTTCGTAGCGCCCTGCCACGATACCCGGGAGCATTCCCGAATACCGCGCATGCCGATCCGGGGTGAGCAGTGTGCAGGCAGCATCCGGCGTGCCGCGCTTTGCCCAGTCTGCGAGTACACCGAGATGGGCATGCCCTCCTCCGATAAGGACCAGTTCCGGTTTGGTTGTACTCATGAATGCCCGATCTTGTGGCTTGCGCCTTGACCATTACCGTGAAGGTTTGGTTTCGCTCCTGAAGTCTGACGTCCCGGCAACAGCCCGCAATGTCGCGCCTCTCGTCCGGGCGGCATCGTTAGTGAGCGCACCAATGCGTTGACCTGATCCAAAATCCAGACGGTTTGCAAGATCGGCTCAACTTCCTATGGTCCTTGGCTCAATAGCCGGACGCGGGCCCCAATGCCCTGCCATCGGCGCTCCAGCGACACTGACTACCCCAAGGGGAAATACTGCTTGATGCCTTCTTCCAACGACGCGCCAGTATCACCCCCCCTTATCGATCTGCCCATCGAAACGCATGACCGCGGGTTTTACGACGGCTTCAGCCGTGCAGTGACGATACCCTCCAAGATCATTGTCTCGCTGCTCGTGATGTGGGCAATTTTCTTTCCTGTCAGCGCCAGCGAGACCCTTAGCGCTGCCAACTCCAGCATCATATCATCCTTCTCCGGATGGTACGTATATCTTGTCGCATTCCTAATGCTGTCCTGCTTCGTGATGGCGATCGTACCGCAATCGGGAAATCTGCGGATCGGCAATCCGGGCGAGCAGCCGGAATTCGGCCGCTTTTCGTGGTTCGCCATGCTTTTCGGTGCGGGGATCGGGATCGGCATGCTGACCTATTCCACCGGCGAACCGCTGGCGCATTTCGCGAACAACCCGGACATCATCCGTGGAACGATAGAAGCGAGATCGCCCGAAGCCGTCCGTCCAGCTTACATCTACACCTTCCTGCACTGGGGCTTTGCAGCTTGGGGTACCTACGCGCTGGTCGGCCTGGCGATCGGCTATGTCGCCTATCGCCGCAACCTGCCGCTCACCATTCGGTCTGCCCTTGCCCCCCTTTTCGGTGCGCGGCTTTCCGGTATCTGGGGGCACCTCGTCGATGTCGTGGCGGTCGTCGCCACGATCCTCGGCGTAGCGGTAACGACGGGCCTGGGGGTCGAGCAGTTCATCGCAGGCCTGTACAGGCTCGGGTTCGGTGAATGGCTGATCGCTGCGGACGGTTCGTCCTCCGCGCTCGCCATCGTGCTCGCCCTGCTGGTGCTGGTCGGAGCATCGACACTGAGCGCGCTGTCCGGTGTCGGGCGCGGCATCAAGTGGTTATCGAACCTCAATATGGGGCTTTCCTTTACCCTGCTCGCGTTGTTCGCGATCGTCGGTTCGGGCGTGTACGGCCTTCAGTTGCTCGGTGTCGGCATATGGGATTATTTCCGTACCCTCGTTCCCAATTCACTGACTTTATTCGACCGGGGCGGCCAGTTCGGCGACGAACTGGTTCAATGGCAACTCGACTGGTCGGTATTCTACTGGGCCTGGTGGATTGCATTCGCACCGTTCGTCGGGATGTTCATCGCCCGCATCTCGCGCGGTCGCACGGTTCGTGAATATGTGCTGGGCGTCATGCTCGTGCCGTCACTCATGTGCTTTGTGTGGATGGCCATCGTGGGCGGCACTGCGATCGACCTCGAACTGAACGGCGCAGCGCAGGGTAGCATCGTGTCGGCCGGCATTTCCGACCAACTCTTCGCGACACTGGCGGTGCTGTTCGATCCGGCATTCGCGAATATCGTCTCGGGTCTCGTGGTCATCCTGCTGATGACCTATCTCATTACCTCTGCCGACAGTGCGATCCTGATCGTGAATACGATTAACGGAGCCGGCGAAAGCGAAGGCGAGCGCCGTCATCACATCCTTTTCTGGGGTGCGGCACTGGCCTTCGTGGTCGGAAGCATGCTGATACTGGGAGGTATCGACGCGATCCGCATCACCATGATTATCGGGGCCCTGCCCTTCAGCTTCGTCGTAGCGCTCATGGCGATCGCCATACTGAAGGCTGTGGTGTTCGATATTCGGCGCAAGCGATATGGCGTTCCCACTACTGCCGAAGGCTGCGCCGAGCTGACTTCGGGCAAGTAACAAGATACCTAAACGGATTGTAAATCGAAGCCGGCAGTCAGTGTTGGCTTACAACTACTTGCCCAACACTATCTCGCGCTTTGAATATAAAAGCTCCACGATTAATGTTAGCAAGTCTTCGAAATTAGTATCTGCCTTACAATTTGCCTTCTTTTTTCTGAATTGAATTAGCCACACCCAATGTTGTTATCGTGCAACATGTGATAATCCAATCTTCGAAAATGACCATGCCCGCTGTGGCCGCAGCGTATTCGAATTGTTAGGGTCCCGACAGGTGATAATTCCATCGCGAATTGTCGCCTTGTTTTTTGCCGGGCAGGTTCGGGTCTTTTTGCCAGGCTGTAAATTCAATTGAGAACGAGGGGCTTCCCGAAATGAAATATCTCGTAAGCGGCGCGTCGCTTGGTGCGCTGGCTATCGCATCGGCAGCACCGGCCGCAGCGCAGGACACCGCACCTGCAACCGAAGATCGCCGCGGCGGCGTCAATGTCATCATCGTGACCGCGCAGAAGCGCAGCGAAGACCTGCAGGACGTGCCGGTATCGGTCTCCGCCATCGGTGAAGAACAGCTCGAGGAACTGGGCATCGACACGTTCGAGGATTATCTCGAGCAGCTTCCAACCGTCACTGCGGGCGGCAGCGGCCCCGGCCAGAGCACGATCTACATCCGCGGTCTTGCCTCGACCACGCCGAACCTCACCACTGCAGGCGTTGCCGGTCTTGCACCCAACGTCGCCATGTATCTTGACGAACAGCCGCTTGCACAGCCGGGCCGTAACCTCGACGTATATGCCGCCGACCTCGAACGTATCGAAGTCCTTTCGGGCCCGCAGGGAACGCTCTTCGGCGCCAGCTCCCAGGCAGGCGTCGTCCGCCTGATCACCAACAAGCCCGACCTCGGAGGTTTCGACGCGGCGTTCAACACCGGTATCTCCTTCACCAAGGGCGGCGAAACCAGCTACAAGGCCGACGCGATGATCAACGTGCCGATCACCGACAGCTTCGCGCTGCGCGGCGTGGTCTATCTCGACGATCAGGGCGGTTATATCGACAACGTCGCCGGAACGCGCAGCACGCGCGAAAGCGCGCGCTTCCGTCCTGCCGGCACCGTCCGCTCGAACGGCGTCCCCGTCAGTCCGCTGCGTGCCGGTTTCCAGTCGGACCCGGCGACGCTGGCTGCGCTCGATGCCAATGTGAACTTCATCCAGGCCGATAACTCCGGCATGGTCGAAGACGATTTCAACGACACTCAATATGCAGGCTTCCGTGCCACAGCCCTGTGGGAAATCACCCCGGACTGGACCGTAACCGTCGCGCACAGTCGCCAGAGCGTCGAAAGCGATGGCGTGTTCTTCGCCGATCCGGACCTTGGCGGGCTCGATGATCTCGAGATCCAGCGCTACGAGGAAGACCGCCTCGAAGACGATTTCTCGAACACCAGCTGGACCGTCGAAGGCCGCCTGGCGATGCTCGATGTCGTCTACACCGGTGCCTACACCGATCGCGAGACAGAGCAGCGGGTCGACTACTCCGACTACCTCTTCGTCGGCCAGTACCTGCCGTATTACATCTGTGACGGCAGCGTATCCTATCCGGGCGCCGGTGGCCCGAGCGGCACCTGCCAGGCTCCGAACCTCTACGTCAGCTCGGTCAGCAAGACGACCGTCTTCACGCAGGAACTGCGTTTCAGCACCCCGGCGGAAAACCGCTGGCGCGTGACCGCAGGCGGCTTCTATTCGGACCTCGAACTCAAGGAACGCAACGACTTCGCCTATCCGGGCAATGTCATTGCGCAGCCTTTCGGACCGTTCGCGCCCAACTTCCCGCAGGAGGGCTTCACATCCGATCCGGGCCCGTTCCCGGCCGATACGATCTTCCGTAACGATATCCGCCGCACGGACGAACAGTATGGCATTTTCGGTGAAGCCAGCTTCGATGTAGTGCCCCACTTGCTCACGCTGACTTTCGGCGCGCGGTATTACGATATCGAAGTCGATTTCGAAGGCAGCGCGAATGGCAGCTTCTGCAACAGCGGCGCGGCCAGTGATGCGAACGCTTTCGGTACGGACCTGAACGATCTGTACGATGGCGATGGCCAGTACACCTTCATCAACTCGTGCTCGGCCGCGCTGCGGCAGACGTTCGACCTTGATGACAGCCTCGCAGATATCCAGGCGGCCGGTCTTTCGGCCACGCAGGCGCAGCAGGTGTTCAATGCCATCCGCGCACCCGACACCGCGCAGACAGATGGGTTCATCTACAAGGGCACGGTAACCGTGACCCCGACGGAAGACCTCCTGTTCTATGCGACCTATTCGGAAGGTTTCCGTCCCGGGCTGCTCAACCGTCCGGGCGGTGCCACCAACGGCGCAGGCTTCACTGTCCCGTTCGAGCTCGAATCTGATGAGGTGAAGAACTACGAACTTGGCTGGAAGCTCGACCTTGCCGATGGCCAGGTACGATTCAATGGTAGTGCCTTCTATGTCGATATCAGCCGTCTGCAGACGACCATCTTCGATCCCTCGATCACGAACCTGTTCTTCTCGGCCAATGCCGCGGATGCACGGATCAAGGGCGTCGAAGCGGACTTCACCTTCGCGCCCTATGCGGTGCCGGGCCTGACCGTCGCTGGTGCCTTCTCGATCCTCGACACGGAGATCACCGACGTTCTGATCCCGACCAACGATGTGGTTGTAGGCTCCGACCTCGCATTCGCCCCATCGTTCCAGGGCAATCTTCGCGTGCGTTACGAATGGGACCTCAGCGATACGCTGGAAGCCTATGTCCAGCCGCAGGTCAGCCATTCGGCTTCGAAGTTCACTGACGTGATCGAGATCAACAAGCTCGAACTCGACAGCTACACGATCGTCGATTTCGCTGCCGGTATCCGTTCGGACAACTGGAAATTCGAAGTCTTCGGCGACAATCTGTTCGACACACGCGCGGAAATTTCGGGCAATTACGTGAACGACCGCGCGCGGATCGCCACCAATCGTCCGCTGACCGTTGGCGTCCGGGTCGGCTACGACTACTGATCCGGGCTAGAAACCGGAAGATTGCGGCGGGGGCGAACACGGGTTCGCCTCCGCCGTTTTCCTTTGTTAGGGGCACTGCATGAGCAACCGCGACGAAACTCTGGCGCAAACGCAGAAGGCGCTGCAGGCCGGTAATTTTGGCCGCGGCCTGCAATTGGCCGAACAGGTACTAGAGGACGATCCTGCCGATAGCGATGGCCTGTACATGGCCGCAGTCGCCGCTCGATATCTCGGCCGCTTTGCAGATGCCCATACGCATCTCGATGCGCTGCATGCCGTGATGCCCGAATACGGCCGCGCCTGGCAGGAGGCAGGGCACCTTGCCCGCGCACAGGGGCAAGATACCGCCGCTGTCGGCGCTTACAGCCGTGCCACCCGCTTCAATCCGGCGCTCGACGCCAGCTGGCGCGCCATGGCGGAACTGGAAAACGCAGCAGGGCGGACTGCCGAAGCGCAGGCCGCAATGGCCCAGGCGGAACGTATCGCCCGGCTGCCGCGCGAACTGGTGGCTGTCACGCACCATTTGCACGAAGGGCGGCTCCTGCGTGCAGAGGAGATCTGTCGGCACTTCCTGCGCGCCAATCCGAAGAACGTGGAAGGCATGCGCCTGTTGGCGCAGATCGGGATCAAGCTGGGAATTCTCGACGATGCGGAATTTCTTCTCGACAGTGCGAAGGCATTCGAACCCGACAATATCCAGGTTCGCCTGGACTATATCGATGC
The DNA here is from genome assembly GCA_950071875.1 of uncultured Erythrobacteraceae bacterium. Taxonomy (GTDB): domain Bacteria; phylum Pseudomonadota; class Alphaproteobacteria; order Sphingomonadales; family Sphingomonadaceae; genus Qipengyuania. The sequence continues at coordinate 16,035 of CATMNW010000014.1, forward strand.
ATTGAGGCGGAGACAGAAGTTCGAGCTGGCCCGGAGCGAGGCAGAAGCCCTGTACCGCCGTGATCCGGACAGTCCGCTGTTCCAGTCGCACCTTGCCATCGAAAGCATGCAGACCGGCAATTTCCAACGCGCATTCGAACTGTTCGACAGTGTCCTGGAAAAGCTGCCGCAAGATCCGGCTACGCTGACCAGCAAGGGTCACGCGCTGAAAACCACTGGCGCACAGGAACAGGCCATCGCCAGCTACCAGGCGGCAATCGCAGCAAAACCCGATCATGGCGATGCCTGGTATGCGCTGGCCAATTTGAAGACATATCGTTTTACCGACGACCAGATAACCGCGATGCGCGCCGAGGCAGAGCGAACCGACTTGGCCTTCATGGACCGCGTCCACTTGTCCTTTGCGCTAGGCAAGGCGCTGGAAGACCGCGAAGATTTCGAAGCCAGTTTCGGATATTACGAAACCGGCAACACGCTGAAGCGCGCGCAGACGCGCTACGATGCCGATACGATGAGCGCCGAACTGGCCCGCCAGAAAGACGTCTGCACGCGCGAGCTTTTCGACAAGCACGACGGTGCTGGCCACGATGCTCCCGATCCGATTTTCATCCTGGGCCTGCCACGCGCCGGGTCGACCCTGCTCGAACAGATACTCGCAAGCCACAGCCAGATCGACGGCACGCTGGAATTGCCCAATATCCTTGCGCTTGCCCATCGCCTGCGCGGACGCAAGGCAGGCCAGTCGCGCTATCCCGGCATCCTCCACGATCTCACCGATGAACAGCTTTCCGCATTCGGGGCCAAATTCATCGAAGACACGCGCATCCATCGACAGGGCGCACCGTATTTCATCGACAAGATGCCAAACAATTTCCGGCACATCGGGCTGATCCACCTGATCCTGCCCAATGCCAGGATCATCGATGCCCGCCGCGATCCGATGGATTGCTGTTTTTCGGGCTTCAAGCAGCTGTTCGCCGAGGGGCAGGAATTCACTTACGGCCTCACCGAGGTGGGACAGTATTATTCGGATTATGTCGCCCTGATGGACCATTGGGAAGAAGTGCTGCCGGGTAAGGTGCTCCGCGTGCAGCACGAGGACGTTCTCGATGATCTGGAAGGACAGACCCGCCGGATGCTGGATTACCTCGCCCTGCCCTTCGAAGAGCAGTGCCTCGATTTCCACAAGACCCGCCGCGCGGTACGAACGGCCAGCAGCGAACAGGTGCGCCAGCCGATCAACCGCAGCGGACAGAACGCCTGGAAGCCCTACGAACCGTGGCTGGGGCCGCTCAAGGCAGCTTTGCCGGAATAGGTAGCAACACAGCGCTTGAAGCAAGCCACGCTCGGGAATACGGGCGATTCGATGGTTTCGTCCGCCTATCCCGTTCGCGCCCTTCTGGTGGCGATTTTCGTGCTGATGTCCGGCAGCGGCTTCCTGTCGACCCTGATCGCCATCCGGCTCGAACTGGCTGGCGCTTCGGCAGGCATGATCGGCCTGGTCGCGACCAGCTATTTCGCCGGCCTGATGCTGGGTTCGATGCGGGTCGAGCGCCTGATCGCGCGCATCGGCCACATCCGCGCATTCGCCGCTTTCGTAACCGTTTATTCCGCCAGCAGCCTTGCATATGCGATCCTGGAGGAACCGCTGTTATGGTCAGGTTTGCGCTTCATCGACGGGTTCGCGATGGCCGGCGTGTTCGTATGCCTTGAGAGCTGGCTGAACAAGCAGGCGACCCAGGCCAACCGCAGCACGGTGCTGGCCACGTACATGATCGCTCTTTATGCCGGGCAGGCTGCCGGGCAGTTCCTTCTCAACCTGGGCGAGAACGAGCCCGATCTGCCGTTCATGCTGTCGGCCATCCTGCTTTCCATCTCGCTGCTGCCGGTCTTGCTTACCCGGATGGAGCAGCCACAACTGGAAACGATCTCTCCCTTTTCGTTGAAACGCCTCTACGAGGTATCTCCTCTTGGGGTGGTGGGCACTCTCGCAACAGGGGCCATACTCGGTGCTTTCTACGGCCTCGGCGCAGTCTATGTGCAGCGGATCGGTCTCGACCTGTCGCAAGTCGCTCTGTTCACCTCGCTGGTTATCGCTGGCGGGGTCGCCATGCAGTATCCGCTTGGAATGCTGTCGGACCGTTTCGACCGTCGACTGGTGGTAATCGGATGCTTCCTCGCGGTCGTTGCAACGTCCCTGCCGCTGGCGCTTTACATCCTGCCGGGACCGCTCACCTTCGCGTTGGGCGCGGCCTTCGGCGGCTTCGCCTTCGCGCTCTACCCACTGTGCGTGGCGCATTCGAACGACCATCTTGCGGAAGACCAGCGGATCGGTGCCAGCAGCGGGCTGGTGCTCATATACTCGGCAGGGGCCGTCGCGGGCCCCCTTATCGGATCGTTGGGGCTGGGCTCCATGGGTCCGCGCGGGCTGTTCGCGACGATCGCGATCATGGGCGCCCTGGGCGGCGCATTCGGCGTCTTGCGTATCTTTGCCAGAGCCGCCGTCCCCTCCGAAGACCAGCAATCCTTCCAGAGCCTGCCGCGCACGACACCGATGGCCGCAGTGCTGCATGCAGCGGACGAGGACTGAGCCGGGCGAATGCAGCCGGTTCAGAACCGGAGCGCGCGAACGATGTCACCCTTGCGTGCCGCTGCTGCACCGATGGACCGGCGGATAAGCCAGTCGCTGGCAGCCAGAGGTGCCTGCGCGCCGCTCTCCTGATTGCCGGCAGGCAGCAGGCCATCTTCCGTTGCGCGAGCCCGAACGAAGGTTTCGCGCGATCCGTTCGCCGGAAGGTCACCGGCAAGGATTTGCGGCAGGAAACGGACCGCCCCGGCCCCGTCACCGCCCTGAAGCGCGGCCAGCAACGGAGCCAGGAACAATCGCGCTGTCACCATTGCCGATGTCGGATTGCCGGGCAGTCCGAGTACCGGCTTAGAACCTGCCATGCCGAACCAGACCGGCTTGCCGGGTTTGACCGCTACCCGGGAGAATTTTTCGTCGAGACCCGTGCCTGCGAACATCGGGCGCGCAAGGTCGTAATCGCCTACCGACGCGCCGCCGATGACCACCACGCAATCGGCATTTTCCACTCCGTTTTGCGCAAGGGGCGCAAGGGTGTCGAGATCGTCCGGTGCCTGCACCCGGTCGATCAGTATTGCCCCACAGGCCTGCGCTAGCGCTGCAACACCATAGCTGGCGGATTCCGGTAGGGAATAGGGTGAACGGTGCGCAATTCCGGGCTTCTCCAGCTCGCTTCCGGTGGCGATAACGGCGATCCGCGGTTGGCGGATCAGGTCCATCTCCGCCAAATCGGCACCCGCAAGAGCCACCAGGGCACGCGGCACGAGGCGCTGGCCTTTCTGAAGCAGCGTGTCGCCCGCGGCGAAATCACCGGCCTTCGAACGGATATGGCGATCCGGCCCGAACCCTTCTGCAAATCGCACGCGCGCGCCTTCGCGCTGTGCATATTCCTGCATGATCACGCAGTCCGCGCCGTGCGGGACGAAGGCGCCGGTAAAGATGCGCGCGGCTTCCCCGGACCCGATGCGATCTTGAAACGGGACGCCCGCAGCCGCTTCTCCAACGACCGTCAGCCATTCCCCCGGCTCCGCATTGTCCAGCCGCACGGCGTACCCGTCCATTGCCGAAACATCGGCACGCGGGGCATCGATGGCGGCCCTTATATCATGTGCCAGATAGCGCCCTGCCGCAGTATCCAGCGTGCCGGTTTCAGCCGCCAAAACGGGCGCGGCATCGAGCATCAGGGCAAGAGCGTCATCGTAACTGATCATCGGGCAATCCGTGCCACGGGCAGGCGCTCGATGGAATACCGCAATGAAAGCACGCGCGGGCGCCCGGAAGGAAAAGCTACCCCATCCGAAACGTCTTCCCCCGCTACACGTTGTGGACGGAACGGAGGACATCATGGCGGCACGTGCATACTGGCAGGGGCAGATAAGGCTCGCCCTCGTATCCATTCCGGTAGAAATTTATTCTGCGACCAAGTCGGGGGCGAAGATCCGGTTCAACCAGATCCACGAACCCAGCGGCAAGCGCATCTCCTACGAGAAGGTCGTGCCCGGGATCGGACCTGTCGACCGCGACGAGATCATCAAGGGCTACGAGGTTTCGAAGGGCAATTACGTCCTGCTCGACGAGGACGAGATCCAACAGACTTCGGGCCACGCCAACAAACCGCTCTTCCTCCTACAGCTGCACGCGCGCGACGTCACGGCGCTCGCCGACGCCGGGCAGCTCACCGACTACCAGCGCATCGCGCTCGAACCGCAACCCCTTGACGTTGTCTTGACCAGCACCTCGCAGCGCGCCACGCTCGACCGGCTGCTGTCGCGTGCGCACGCACTGATCGACGACCATGACGAAGCGTGGGGCGAAAGCCACGCCCTCTCCCAGAACGCGGTAGCTGCAGCCCCCCCTGCCCTCGTCCACACCGTGGTCACCCCGTTCGGTCAGGGCGCACCGGCCGAATGGCAGAAGAGCCGCCCGGTCAACGTCATCAACGCCGGCGGCTGGGCCTATCACAGCCCCAGTGAAACCCCGCCGGACAAGCCACCACTCAAGGGCGCTG
>CATMNW010000015.1 GCA_950071875.1 uncultured Erythrobacteraceae bacterium
GTAGATACGTGCCAGCCTCTCCAGATCATCCTGACTGCGCCGCCAGCCACTGTCCTTCATGCCGAGGGGTACGAATATCTTCTCTTGAACATAGTCTGCCAAGGGCTGGCCCGACAGCACTTCTACCAGTCGTCCCTGGACATCCACACCTGCAGAATAGCTCCAGTGTGTACCTGGCTCATGAAGCAATGGGACCTGCGCCAGTTTGATGGAGAATTCGGCGAGCGTATTGTCGGGATCGAGGGGGTCCAGTTCTTCCCACTTGCGGTCAGAGGCGTTCTGCGCCGGACCTTGCGGGCCATAGCTAAAGCCTGCGGTATGCCGCAGCACATCGCGGATCGTGATCTTGCGCTTCGGAAGTGCGGTTATCGCCTCGCCGCTCTGCGTTTCACCCACCAGCACCTGCGTCGCAGCATATTCGGGCAAATGCCATTCAAGCGGATCGTCGAGGCCGAATTTGCCCCGTTCCCACAGTTGCATCAGTGCCACGCCGGTGACCGGCTTGGTCATCGAGAATATCTGTATCAGTGTATTGCGCACGAAGGGGCGGCCGTCTTCGCGTGAAGCGTCCCCGGCCGCGTGAAAACACACCTCATCCCCACGGTGCCAAACCAGCGTCGACGCACCTACGGTACGGCCGCTGGTGACCGCTTCGTCGACGAAGGTGCCAACAGCCGCACAATCGGGCATGAACCCTTCTGCGGCCGCCGGCGCTGTCAAACAAAGCGCAATGCCGGTTAGCGCGTGCCGTATCATAGCGCGCTGGCGTAGGTCGCCAGCAGCCTGGCCCAGGCGCGTTCGGCTTCGACCTCGTCGTAAGATGGCGAATCCGGCACGCACCAGCCATGATCGGCGGGATAGACATCGATCTCTGCCGTCGTTCCGATCGCCTCTGCGGAATTACGCAGAGCCGTTTTGGCATCCGGAGCCTTCGCATCGTCGTTCTGTGCGATAGCAATCAAATAATGTGCATCGGCAATCAGGCGAAGGTGCGGGCTGTTTTCACCTTCGCTTACGAGGCCGCCACCATGAAAACTGGCACCGGCCTGAATTTTTTCCCCAGACCATGGACCGAGCACGGCGAAGCTACCCGTCATGCAGTATCCCTGCACGCCGATGCCCCGCTGGCTGTCGACTTCCGGCTGCGCGGATAGCCAGTCCGCTGCACTTGCGTTGTCTGCAGAGATCGTCGCGGCAGTGAATTTTTCCCGCCACGGCCGCACCTTCTGGAACCCGTCGCTCCCGGCGAAACCCGCAAAATCCTCAAACTGCTGGCCCGCGACGTCACGGTAATAGGGGTTCGCGAGAAGAACAGCGTACCCAGCGTCGGCCAACCGTTGTGCCATCTGCCGCTTTGCCGGACGGATCCCTGCGATATCGGGCCAGAAGATCACGGCCGGATGGCTGCCCGAAGCCGGATGGAAGAATTCGCCGTCCAGTGTTCCGTCGGCAGTCTGGAAGCTCACCTTGCGGCCGCTTCGCAGGTTGGCCGCGTCAGCTTCGCTGCCTGCAACATCGGGATAAGAATCATATGGAGCACAGGCCACTGCGCCCATCGCCAGTGCACCTCCACCGAACGTCCGACGGCTAAGCTTACTTTTCGCCCAGCGGGCGAGATCCTGTTCGTCACACATAGCTTTGTAACTCCTCATTTCCCGTCGCGGGCAACCTTTGCACTCGCTGCGCATATGGACAAGCCTTCGCTCTCGCGGCAGGATAGGTTTCATAGAGCGACGCAAATGTCGCCGGGGAGAGAGCGATGAGAGGGATCGGTTGGGCGGCACTGGCCGCGCTTGCACTATCGGGATGCAACATGGGCGCTGCCGAGGCGCCCGAAGGCGGGATCGATAATCTGCGCCTGATCAATGCGGGTGAAGATTCTGCCAACTGGATAACCCACGGCGGCACCTATGCAGAGCAACGGTTCTCTCCGCTCGATCAGGTCAACCGCGAAAGCGTGGGCGAGCTCGGCCTTGCCTGGTATGCCGACATGGATACCGCCCGCGGTCAGGAAGCGACCCCGCTGGTCATGGATGGCAAGCTCTATGTCACCAGTGCCTGGAGCAAGGTCTTTGCCTTCGATGCCGCGACGGGTGAACCGCTTTGGAACTACGACCCGCAGGTTCCGGGCGAAACCGGCGTCAAGGTATGCTGCGATGTCGTCAATCGCGGCCTTGCGGCATGGGGCGAGCATCTGTTTCTGGGTACGCTCGACGGGCGCCTTGTGGCCCTCGACCGTGACACGGGCGAGGTAGCCTGGGAGAAAGTGACAGTCGATCAGGATCAGAGCTATTCGATAACCGGCGCGCCACGCGTCGTGGACGGCAAGGTACTGATCGGGAATGGCGGCGCGGAATTCGGCGTCCGTGGATATATCGCCGCGTATGATGCCGAAGACGGTGAAGAACTGTGGCGGTTCTATACGGTACCCGGCGATGAGGGCGTCGATGCGCCTGAATATCTGAAAAAAGCCGCGCAGACCTGGAGCGGCGACGTTCTGGGAAGCGATAGCGGCATCGGCGGGGGCGGCACGGTCTGGGATTCCATGGCCTATGATCCGGATCTCGACCTGCTGTACTTCGGCGTCGGAAACGGATCCCCTTGGAATCGTGCATATCGCAGCCCAGGTGCCGACGGCACGGGCGAAGGCGACAATCTTTACCTTTCCAGTATCGTGGCCATCCGACCCGATACGGGCGAGTATGTCTGGCATTACCAGACCACGCCGGGAGAGACATGGGATTTCACTGCTACGCAGCACATCATACTTGCCGATATGAAAATCGACGGGCGCGAACGACAGGTGCTGATGCAGGCGCCCAAGAACGGCTTCTTCTACGTACTCGACCGCGCAACCGGCGAGTTCATCAGCGCAGAACCATATATTCCCCTGAACTGGGCGACCGGCATGGACGAGAACGGTCGGCCAATCCAAAATCCCGAGACGCGGATCGATATAACCGGCGAACCCGCTCTGGTCATGCCGGGCCCGTTGGGCGGGCACAACTGGCACCCGATGGCCTATCATCCGAGCGAGAACCTAGTTTACATCCCCGCCTTCGAAGCCGCGATGCTCTATGCACCCGAGGCTAACTGGAAGCCCGATCGCCAGCGAGGTTTCAATGTCGGTTTCGACCTAGGGGCGGGCGACCTGCCTCCCGACATGGGCATACGTCGCGAGGTACAAGGTACGATCAAGGGCAAATTGGTAGCCTGGGACCCGGTCAATCAGGAAGCCAAGTGGACGGTCGATCACCCTGGCCCCTGGAATGGGGGCGTCTTGGCCACCGGTGGCGGGTTGGTTTTCCAAGGCAACTCGGGCAGCGAGTTTTCCGCCTATGACAGTTCGACCGGCAACAAGCTCTGGAGCTTCGCCGCCCAGACCGGTGTGGTCGCTCCGCCGATCACCTACACGGTCAATGGCGAGCAATATGTGGCGGTTCTTGCGGGATGGGGAGGAGCTTTCGCGCTTTCGGCAGACGGAACGCTGATCGATCAGATGCACCCGGTCCGTAACATCAGCCGACTGCTCGTATTCAGGATCGGTGGAGAGGCGCAGCTTCCCCCAGAGCCCGAATTGGCGGCCGCTCCGCTCGACCCGCCCCCCAGCCGGGCCAGTGCCGCGACCATCGAATTCGGCCGTACCAAATATGCCCGTTATTGCGCTGTGTGCCACGCACCTGGCGCCGTCGGCTCCACCGTTCTGCCAGATCTGCGTCGTTCGGGTGCGCTCGACAACCGGCAGGCATGGCAGCAAATCGTGCATGACGGTGCGCTGGTAGAAAACGGGATGGCCAGCTTCAAAGGCTCGTTAACGCCCGAGGAGATCGAGGCCATTCGTGCCTATGTCATCAAGCGCGCGAACGAGGACAAGGGGATGGAAAACAGCCTCGCGAACAAACAGGTCGCGAGCCGTTGATCAGCCCTTGAAAACCACAGTTCGCTGACCGTTCAGGAGTACGCGTTCTTCGAGGTGCAGCCGAACAGCTTCGGCCAGCACGCGGCTTTCGATATCGCGGCCTTTGCGCACCAACTCATCGGGTGTGTCGGCATGACCGATGCTTTCTGCATCCTGATGAATAATCGGCCCTTCATCCAGGTCGGTCGTCACGTAATGCGCACTTGCGCCGATCATCTTGACGCCACGCTCATACGCCTGGTGGTAAGGTTTTGCGCCCTTGAAACCGGGCAGGAAACTGTGATGGATGTTGATGCACCGTCCTGCAAAAAACGCCGCCTGCTCGTCCGAAAGAATCTGCATATACCGCGCAAGCACGACCAGTTCGGCCCCTGACTCCTCCGCGACCGTGCGAACCTGCGATTCCTGCGAAGCCTTGGTGTCGCGAGATATCGGAAAGTGATGGAAGGGAATATCACCCAGATGGGTGTGCTCGATCGCTTCGCGAGGATGATTGGAAACGATCGCAACAGGCTCCATCGGCATTTCGCCAATGCGCCAGCGATAGAGCAGATCGGCAAGGCAGTGATCGAACTTGCTGACCATGAGCATGACGCGGCGTGGCCGGTCGCGAAGGGCCAGCTTCCAGTCCATTGCATACTCGGCCGCGAGCGGCGCGAATTCGTTACGGATGGCGTCGCGCGTCGACACGCCAGGGTCAAATTCTACACGCATGAAGAACGCATCGCTCAACCGGTCGTTGAATTGCTGCGCTTCAAGAATGTTTCCACCACGCTCGAACAGGAATGACGATACGCGGGCTGTAATGCCGGGCCTGTCAGTACAGGAAAGGGTCAGGACGAGTGGTTCGGACATGCATTCTCATGTCCCGCCTTCCCGCCTCGGCGCAAGAGCAAACCCGCTAGGGGATGCGCAATCGGCGCTTCAGTCCAGCTCGAAAACGACCTCGCGCATGCCCGCTTCGAGCAATGCGGTTTCGAGGATGCCGCGCGCAGCGAGGCCCAGATCCACTTCGCAACTGACCACGCGGGCGATCGGATCGCGCAGCGAAAAGCCGCCCGAAGCTATCACCTGCCGAATTGCGCGCACAATTGTATCTTCGAGGTAGCGGGGATTGGCCACGATCGAGGCATCCGAGGAGAAGGCATAGGTTGCCTTCTGGTCGACGAAAGTTTCGGTCGGCGCGTGCGTTACCTGTACCCTGTCGCGAAAGATGGCGACATCCAGGTCCAGTCGGTGGATCACGCCCACGCCATCAGCGCCGCGCAAGCGCGTCCTCGCTCTGGCTCATCAGCTTTTCGATGATCACTGCGACCGGTTCTTCTTCCTTGAGCATGCCGACCGACTGGCCTGCCATCAGGCTGCCATTTTCCACATCGCCATCGATCACTGCGCGGCGCAGGGCGCCGGCCCAGTAATGTTCGATCTGCAATTGCGCTTCGTTCATCGCGATTTCCTCGCGATCCAGAACGCCCGCAACTTCGATCTGTTTGCGAGTGAATGCCTCGGTCCCCTTGTTCTTCAGCGCTCGAACCGGAATTACCGGAAGGCGCTCGTCGACCTGGACACTGGTTACCGCATCGCGCGCATTGGCGCGAAAGAAGGCTTTCTTGAAGTCGGGATGGGCAATGCTTTCCTGGGCGCAGGCAAAGCGCGTACCGAGCTGGACCCCCGCTGCACCCATTTCAAGGTAACCGGCAATCGCATTACCGCGGCCGATGCCGCCGGCGACGAAGATCAGATGGTCCTCGGCCAGTTCGGGTAGCATTTCCTGTGCAAGGACACTGGTCGAAACGGGTCCGATATGGCCGCCCGCTTCCATGCCCTCGATGACCAGCGCATTAGCTCCGGAACGCAAGAGCTTTTTCGCCAGCGCGAGTACAGGTGCAAAGCAGATCACCTTGGCAGGGCTTGATCCGCCCTTGATCGCTTCGACACTGCCTTTTGGCGGGATGCCCCCGGCAAGAACGACATGGCTGACGCCCGCACGGTCGCAGACTTCGATCAGGTCGAAAAGCTGGGGATGCATGGTGATGAGGTTTACACCGAAGGGCTTGTCCGTGAGCTTCTGGGTTTCGGCGATCTCGGTTTCGAGCAATTCGGGCGTCATTGCTCCGCATGCAATCACGCCAAAGCCGCCGGCGTTGGAAATTGCTGACACGAGATTGCGTTCGGAAACCCAGCTCATCGCACCGCACAGGATTGCAGTTTCGCTGCCGAGGAAATCTGCACCGCGCTGCATCAGGCGGCTCGTCTTGGGGTAAGTCGTCATGCACCGGCGCTTAAGGCCGACGGGCACGTGCGGCAAGCGGCGAAGCGTCAGTCGCCGTAAACGATCCTGACCTTGTGGGCCGCATCCCGCGCAACGCGGCGGGCCGCGTCGGTATCGCCTGCCGTCGCCAGCGCAACGCCCATTCGTCGATAGGGCTGGCTGGTGGGCTTGCCGAAGATGCGCACATCCGCACCCCCCGCCATCGCCTCGGCCAGCCCTTCGTAAGACAGCGAGCCACTGTCGCGCTCTGCCAGGATCACCGCGCTCGCAGCTGGCCGGGCACGCAGCTCGGTTGGAACCGGAAGCCCCATCACGGCGCGCGCGTGAAGGTCGAATTCGGTAAGGTTCTGGCTAACCAGTGTTACCATGCCGGTGTCATGCGGGCGGGGACTGAGTTCGGAAAAAATGACCTCTTCCCCTTTGACGAAGAATTCCACCCCGAACAGCCCGTGTCCGCCCAACTCGTTCACGACACTTGTGGCCATGGCCTGCGCCTTGGCGATGGCGGCATCGGACATCGGCGTGGGCTGCCAGCTTTCCTGATAATCGCCGCGCTCCTGCCGGTGGCCGATCGGCGGGCAGAAGGTTATGCCATCCTTGTGCCGAACTGTGAGCAATGTGATTTCGTAATCGAAATCGATAAATTGCTCGACGATCACGCGCTGGCGATCACCGCGCATATTGGCATGGGCATAGTCCCATGCAGCTTCGAGGTCTTCTTCGCGGCGAACTGTCGACTGACCCTTGCCCGAGGAGGACATCACCGGTTTGATGACACAGGGCAAACCTGTGTGCTGTGCCGCTGCGAATACCTCTTCGAGGTTTTTGGCATAACGGTATTTGGACACTGCCAAGCCAAGCTCGTTCGCAGCGAGATCGCGTATCGCATCCCGATTCATTGTCAGCTGCGCCGCGCGCGCCGACGGTACGACGGTAAACCCCTCCTCCTCCAGCTCGGCCAGCACGGACGTCCGTATCGCTTCGATTTCGGGGACAATGTAATCCGGGCGGTGCTTTTCGGCAGCTTCGCGCAGCTTTTCACCATCGAGCATGGAAAAGACCTCGCACGTGTCGGCCAGCTGCATCGCGGGCGCATCGGCATAGGCATCGCAGGCTATCACGTAGGCACCCAGGCGTTTTGCCGAAATGACGAATTCGCGCCCGAGCTCACCCGAGCCGAGCAGCAATATCCACGCCGTATGGCTCACGCCGCCTCGTCCGCTGCATCCAACCCGTAGGCCGTGTGGAGTACGCGCACAGCCAGTTCGGTTTCGTCTTCGTCGATCATCACGCTGACTTTGATTTCACTGGTCGAAATCGCCTGAATGTTGATCCCGCGATCGGACAGTGCCCGGAACATCGTGCTGGCCACGCCGGCATGACTTTTCATGCCGACACCGACAACCGATATCTTGGCGATCTTGCTGTCGGTTATAAGCCGGTTGTAACCGATGTCTTCGCGCCGGTCTTCGAGGAGCGCCTGCGCACGGGCGAGGTCGGCCTGCGGGACGGTGAAGGTCACATCGGTTTCGCCTTTGTCGCGTCCCACGTTCTGAATGATCATATCGACGTTGATGCTGGCACCAGCGAGCGGTTCGAAAATATGGGCCACCGCGCCAGGCTTGTCTGGAACGCGGGTGAGGATCACCTTGGCCTCGTTTTTGTCATGCGCAATGCCGGTTACGTGCTGGCGTTCCATATCGCCCTTCTCCACCAGTTCGTTCATTTCCTCTTCCGACACGATCATCGTACCTGGAAGGTCATCTGCGGGAATAGCATCCTCGCCGACGAAGCTCGAGAGAACCTGCACACGCACGCCCTCTTTCATGGCCAACCCGACAGAGCGCGTCTGGAGCACCTTGGCGCCGACGCTCGCCAGCTCGAGCATCTCTTCGTAAGTGACTGCCTTCTGTTTCCTCGCCTTGGCGACGATGCGCGGATCGGTGGTGTAGACGCCGTCGACGTCGGTGTAGATATCGCAGCGGTCAGCATCGATTGCTGCCGCAACAGCAACGGCAGACGTATCCGATCCGCCACGCCCCAACGTGGTAATCCGGCCGCTTTCGGCCAGTCCTTGGAAACCGGGAATAACGGCGATCTCGCCGCTCTGCATACTTGCGATCAGAGCATCGGCGTCGATCGCATCGATCCGCGCCTTGGCATGAGCTTCGATCGTACGGATGGGCAATTGCCAACCGAGCCAGCTGCGAGCCTTGCACCCCAGCGATTGCAATGTCAGCGCGAGCAGGCCGGAGGTGACCTGTTCACCGCTGGCAACAACCACGTCGTATTCGGCAGGGTCGTAAATGGCATTTGCTTCGCGGCAAAAATTCACCAGCCGGTCCGTTTCGCCTGCCATAGCGGAAACGACCACCGCGACTTCGTGACCGCGGGCCTGTTGCTTGCGCACGATATTGGCAACGCGGCGAATGCGTTCCGTCCCCGCCATCGAGGTGCCGCCGAATTTCATCACGATACGGGCCAAGCGGGGAAGTCTCCGTGCTGGAATGCGTGAGGCTAGGCTGCTAGCCACGCGGCATGAGCGATGCAACCACGAGCACGAGTAGCAATACTTCAGGCGGCACAACGATCCGGCCCGAAGAAGCGGCACATTTCGGCAAGCTGGCGAAGGACTGGTGGGATCCTCGTGGGTCATCCGCCATGCTGCACAAGCTGAACCCGGTGCGGTTGCAATTCTTGCGCGAGGCCATCGATATCCACTGGGCGGGCGACGTCCAGGGGCGCAGGCCTCTGGGTGGCAAGACTGCCTTGGATGTCGGTTGCGGCGCAGGGCTGCTGTGTGAACCGCTGGCGCGACTGGGCGCCAGTGTGACAGGGGTCGATGCCGCACCGGAAAACATCGCCGCAGCTGCGCTCCATTCGGAAGGCTCCGGCCTTGATGTCCGGTACATAGCCGGCGAAATCGGCAGCATCGACATCGGTCAGTTCGACCTGGTGACAGCGATGGAGGTAATCGAGCACGTTGCAGACAAGCGAGCTTTCCTGGCAGCAACAGCGGCGCGACTTTCGCCCGATGGACTGATGGTGCTTTCCACTCCCAACCGTACCGCCCGGTCACGCCTGTTCATGATTGGCGCTGCGGAGGGCATCGGGCTGATCCCGAAAGGCACGCATCACTGGGACGATTTCGTCACGCCCGAGGAGCTGGACGAATTACTGAATGAGGCCGGACTTGAAATGGGGGAACCTCAGGGGATCGGCTTCTCTCCATCTCGTGGGCTGCATCTGACAGACGACCTCGCCCTGAATTACATCGTCACCGCCCGAGCGCGCTGACGACCAAGGCAGGATCGTCGGTGAAGACACCATCGATCCCGCTCGCGGATAGAATATCCATCATACCCCGGACGTCACCCGTAGCGCCTTCGGCCGAACCAACACGCAAGGCAGGCGGCAGGTAGGCGTTCTCCTTGCGCAAAGTCCAAGCATGCACCTGAAGTCCGGCTTCGTGAGCCGCTTCTACCAGCCCGGTCGGTTCTCCATCCGTGTCGAACAACAAGCGAAAGTCGGCCCCGATCGCATCGACATATCCCGACAGATCGACAAGGCCCGAGGGTGCCAGCATGTCTTCATAAGTGATATCGGGTGCATCGGCAGGTCCTGACCCCGGCGTCACGAGAAGCACCAGCGGCACGTCGATCATCGTGTTGAGGCGCTGCAGCGGGCCGGCCTCGAAACACTGGACAAAGACCATGTCGTCCGCATCATCGAGATCGGCCTTGCGCAAGGCTGCGACCAGCAAGTCGACCATGTCGATCCCGGAATCCTGCAACAGGAAATCGGGATGCTTGAGTTCGGGATAGATCCCGATGCCCCTGCCGGTCTCAGCCTCCTTTGCGCGTACCAGTTGCACGATTTCGCCGAATGTCGGAACGGGATACAGGCCGTCAAAACGCGTGTTGGCAGAACGCAGCCCTGGCAGGCGCTCCTTCGCGCGCAAACTGCGCAATTCTTCCAGCGTGAAATCTTCAGCGAACCAACCGGTAACCAGCCGGCCGTCGATTGTCTTCGAACGCTCGCGGTCCTCGAATTCTGCACGGCCCGCGACGTCGGTCGTGTCCGAAAGCTCGTTCTCGTGTCGCGCAACCAGAACGAGATCCTTGGTCGCGACAAGATCGGGCTCAATGTAATCCGCCCCCTGATCGATAGCGCGCTCATAGGCGGCCAAAGTATGCTCGGGCCGCTCTCCGCTGGCTCCGCGATGGGCAATTACAAGCATGTCGTCCGCGCCAGCGGCAAAGGCCGTGCCAGCGGTAAACGCCGAGATAACAATACTTAGAAAGGCTGCCTTAACCCGAACGGATAGAATCGGGAACGTCATGATCAAAAAGCTCCTAATCGCTTCGGCACTAGTGCTCGGCCTGATCTACGGGTCTGGCAGCGATATCGGTTCGGTCAAGCGATCGATTACCAACGCTTCGTCGGATAACGCGCGCGGCTTCTCCGGGGGCGATGATAGCGATTGGGGCGCAGGCAGCGGTTACTGAAACGCGCCGGACCATTCGGTCTCGTTGAACCCGATCAGCAAGCCGCCAGCGTATTCGGCGATCGGCCGTTTGATCATGCTCGGATGCGCCTCGAGCAAGCGAACCGCCTTGGCCGTGTCGATGTCGGCCTTGTCTTCGTCGGACAATTTTCGCCATGTCGTACCCCGGCGGTTGAGGACGGTATCGATACCCATGGCCTCGATCCAGTTGGCCAGCTTTGCGGGCGAAGCACCTTCCTTCTTGTAGTCGTGAAACGCGTAATCGACACCTTGCGCCTCCAGCCACTTGCATGCCTTCTTGACAGTGTCGCAATTCGGAATGCCGTAAAGGTGGATGGTCATGTGCTTTTCCTACGTTACGCGGGTCAGATGCGCGTCTGCGATGGCCACTGCCAATGCATCGGCTGCATCGGCACCTGCGATTGCTGTTCCAGGCAGTAATACCTTGAGCATGGCCTGGACCTGTTTTTTGTCGGCCCCTCCGGTACCGACGACGGCTTTCTTGACAAGCCGCGCCGCGTGTTCGCTCACCGCCAGGCCTGCCACGCCGCATGCCGCCAGTACGCAACCCCGGGCCTGCGCGAGCTTGAGCGTCGATTGCGGGTTCTTGTTTACGAATATCTCTTCGGCAGCCGCCCTGTCCGGGCCGTGTTGTGTAATGACATCTGTCAGCGCGGCCTGAAGGGCAGCAAGACGCAGCGCCATCGGCGCCTTGGCGTCGGTTGGTACCTGGCCGTTGGCTATATGGACAATACGTGGTCCTTCCGCGCGGATCACGCCCCAGCCCGTACAGCTTAGCGAGGGATCCAGACCGAGGATTATCATCGCACGCTCCTTACCACTCGGGCAAACCGATCATGTATCCCAGCCGCCATGCGAGTGCGATGAGGAAGGCGCCACCCAGAACACCGGCGAGAAGCCAATCCCTCAAGCGCATGGCGGCGAGCCTTATCCTCCGACCTTGTCCATGACCTCGTCGGAAATTTCGTAATTGCCCCAAACGGTCTGGACGTCATCATCGTCTTCCAAAGCGTCGATCAGCTTGATCAGCGTGCCGGCACCCTTCTCGTCCATATCGACGGTAAGGTTGGGCTTCCACGCCAGTTTGACGTTCTCCGCTTCGCCAAGCGATTTTTCCAGATCGCCGGCCACCTGATGCAGATCGTCCGCCGCCGTCCAGATCGTGTGACCATCTTCGCTGCTCTCGATATCTTCGGCACCGGCTTCCATCGCGGCTTCGAGCACCTTTTCCTCGTCCCCTACGCTCACCGGATATTCGATAAGGCCGACCCGTTCGAAACCATGCTGGACGCTACCCTCCGTACCGAGATTTCCACCGTTCTTGCTGAAGGCGGTACGGACAGCGGTGGCGGTGCGGTTGCGGTTGTCAGTCAGTGCTTCGACGATGATCGCGCTGCCACCCGGGCCATAGCCTTCATAGCGCACTTCCTCGTAATTCTCGCCATCAGCCGCGCTTGCCTTGTCGATCGCGCGCTGGATATTGTCCTTCGGCATGGACTGGCTCTTCGCCGCGTTCACCGCCAGGCGCAGGCGTGGATTCATGTCCGGATCGGGCATACCCATTTTCGCCGCCACGGTAATTTCTCGCGATAGCTTGGAAAACAGGTTGGAGCGCTTCTTGTCCTGCGCGCCCTTGCGATGCATGATGTTCTTAAATTTGGAATGGCCGGCCATGATGTCGCTCTGCGTAATTCGGTTGGTTGGATATTTCTCGATGACGAGAATCTTGAGGGTCGCCTTAGCCGTATGAACGCTGCAACGACAAGCCTTGCGCCCGCGAAATCGATGCGCGGCGAATGGAAGCAATTTGCCTCTTTTCTAAAGCGGCCAATGCTGCCGGACCGTGCGCCCATGCCGCGCCAATCCAGCCTTGTCGCGGTCTTCCGCCTGTTCGCTCTCGATATTACGCTGATGGCGGTGCTTCTGGCGATTGCCGGGGCCGTGATGTCTGCAGGCGTTTCCGTCCCGGAAACCGCCTTGGCGGGCGTGGAGATCGGCGCCGGCATCCTGTTCGCGGTCGTTGTCATCGCCCCCGTGGCCGAAGAGATCATCTTTCGCGGTTGGCTTTCCGGCAGACCCGGTCACTTATTGAGCCTGATTGCCGTAGTCCCCGTAATGCTAGCGGCGGCCGCAGCAGTTTCCCTGACAGGAGGTACGTCACTCGCCGATATCTGGCTTGGAGCCCTGGCCGGCGTGCTAGCCGGTCTCGTGGTTGCGTTTGGTATCCTCTACTGGTTGCGCCGGCGCGGTGCGATGGGTTGGTTCCAGAAGCTTTTTCCGCTGTTCTTCTGGCTAAGCACCCTCGCCTTTTCGCTCATCCACCTGTTCAATTTCCCTGCAGACCAGATGACCATGGCGCTGCCACTTGTGCTACCGCAATTCGTTACAGGCACGATGCTGGGATATTTGCGAGTGAATTACGGGCTCTGGGCAAGCATCCTGCTGCACGCCCTGCACAACGGGGCATTCATTTCACTGGTGCTTCTGGCCGGAAGCGCCGGCTAGGTCAGATTCGCACCGCCGTACCGGTGACTGTAACCATCAGCATCGATCCTTTCTGGCCTACCACCTCGTAGTCCAGATCGACGCCGACCACGGCATTACCGCCACGTTCGTCACACTTGGCCTGCATTTCCTGAACCGCGCGGGCGCGCGCATCTTCCAGCACGCGCTCGTAACTTGCCGCCCGACCGCCGAAGAAATCACGAAGCCCCGCAAACATGTCGCGGAATACATTCGCCCCAAGAATGATCTCACCGGAGACGAGGCCAAGGTAATCCTTGATCGGTCGCCCCTCGATACCGGGGGTCGTGGTGACAAGGATCACGCGGCGGCTAGGCAGGTTCGCAGGCATTCAGGGTCTCCGGAGGCAGCAAGAAATCATCCCATTCCAAGCGCGGCCTTGTAAGTGTCGAGGATAGTTTCCTGCTCGCTACGTTCGTCGGGTTTCATTTTACGCAAGCGAATGATCTGGCGCATGATCTTGGTATCGTAACCTACGGCCTTGGCTTCTGCATAGACATCGCGAATGTCGTCGGCGATGCCCTTCTTTTCTTCTTCAAGGCGCTCGATGCGCTCGATGAGAAGGCGCAGGCGGTCGTCGGTGGCTTCGGCCATGTGAAAAAAGCTCCAGTGAAATGAGAATCGGTTGGCCGCTCGATAGCCAGCCAGCTTGCAAGGGTGAAGGCAGCGACTCGTTAGTCCACCCGATTTTTCGCGACGCTCGCCTTCATTCTCGCCAACTGCTGCTCCGTGGCGGGAGATTGCCGCGTCGCTTTCCATTCCTCCTGCGGCATGCCGTGGATCAGCGCACGCGCCGATGGCTTGTCGCCATCGTAACCCGCATCGACAATCCAGTCTGCAAGACAGTTTCGGCAAAAGCCCGCCAAACCCATCAGATCGATGTTTTGCGCATCATGCCGGTGTCTCAGGTGGCGTACCAGTCGGCGGAAAGCCGCAGCCGCTACGGCATCGTCTAGCTCGTCTAACGTGTCGCCCGCATTCGTAGTCATTGCTCTATCATCCTTGCTTTGTCACATGGCGCTGCCATAGGCCTCGCCCATGGCAAAATTCGCTCCCAAGCTCGATCCGCGCGGTCGCAAGGTCAAGATACTTGCAACTGTCGGTCCCGCCAGCAGGTCTCCCGAAATGCTCGCTCGTCTGTTCAAGGCAGGGGTCGATGCATTCCGGGTGAACATGAGCCACGGCGAACATGCCGATCATGAAAAAACCATCATGGCAATCCGCGCAATGGAAAAGGATTTCATGCGCCCGATCGCGATCCTTGCCGACCTGCAAGGCCCGAAGCTGCGCGTTGGCAAGTTCAAGGATGGACAAGCCGCAATCCGTCATTCGGGCCACTTTACGCTCGATCGCAATCCGGAACCGGGCGACGAGACCCGTGTCGAACTGCCGCATCCGGAATTGTTCGGCCTGCTGGAAAAGGGCCAGCGGTTGCTGATCAACGACGGCAAGATCCGGCTCAGGGTCATCGAAGCCAGCGATGACAGCATCCTGTGCTCTGCCGAAGTTGGCGGGGTCATTTCCGACAGGAAAGGCGTCAATGTGCCTGACGCAGAAATTCCAATCCCGGCCCTGACCGACAAAGACCGCAAGGATCTCGCTTTCGCCATATCTCAAGGGGTTGACTGGATCGGATTATCCTTCGTCCAGCGTCCGGAGGATCTGGCCGAGGCTCGCAAGTTGATGGGTGGCCACGCCGCCCTGTGCGCCAAGATCGAAAAACCGATGGCTGTTCGCAGGCTCGACGAAATCATCGATGCCGCCGATGGCATCATGGTCGCGCGGGGTGATTTGGGTGTCGAACTCGAACCCCAGGAAGTACCCCCCCTCCAGAAAAAGATAGTCAACGAGACCCGACTCAAGGGCAAACCGGTCATCGTGGCCACTCAGATGCTTGAAAGCATGATCGAAAGTCCGGCCCCTACCCGAGCCGAAGTTTCGGATGTGGCCAATGCGGTTTACGATGGTGCGGACTGCGTCATGCTTTCGGCCGAAACGGCGGCGGGAGACTGGCCCGAAGAAGCGGTTTCGATCATGCACAAGATCGCCAGACAGGTCGAAGGCGACGAAGCCTATCTGGAGCGTGTCCGCTTCTTGGATACGCCTCCGGATGCGACCACGGCAGACGCGCTGTCACATGCTTGCATGACCGTGGCCGATACGGTTGCGATCAGCGCGATCACCGTGTTCACGGGGTCGGGCTCGACCGCCCGCAGGGTCGCGCGCGAACGCCCGAGCGTGCCGATGATGGTGCTAACACCAAGCATGAAAACGGCGCGGCGCCTTGGGCTGCTTTGGGGTGCGCACGCAGTTGCCACCAAGGATATCGGAAGTTTTGAGGAAATGATCGCCAAGGGCAAACGGATGGCTCTGCGTCACGGCTTCAGCGCGGCGGGAAGCAAGCTGATTGCGCTGGCCGGCGTACCGTTCGGTACCCCAGGTTCAACCAATCTCATGCACGTGGTGACCGTCAGCGGCGACGAACTGGACAAGCACCCGGACTAGGGCGAGGAAAGTCCAGGGTAGCGAAACGTCGCTATTTGAGAGGTCTAGCTGCTCGACGCCGACCGTAGCCTTTCGCGCGCACGGCCTTCCCCGATCAGAAGCAGCAATTCGCTCATATCCGGACCGTGATCCATGCCGGTCAACGCACGTCGGAGTGGAAGGAAGAGGGCCTTGCCCTTTCGGCCCGTCTCATCCTTTAGGGCAGAGGTGAGCGAAGACCAGGGATCCGGGCTCCATTCCAGCAATTCGGCAGCACGGCCCAGATATGAACGATCCTCTTCTTCGAAATCGCAAGCGTCGATCGGGCCGGTAACAAGCCGCCACCAGGATGCGGCATCTCCTACAGTTGATATATTCGGACGAATTGCATGCCAGCCGGACGCATCCATCCCCTCAGGCAGGCGAGACGCAATGTCGGCATAGTCAAGTTTGTGGACTAGCGCCGTATTGATCCGCTCCAATTCCGCGTCGTCGAATCTTGCCGGAGCCCGGCCGAAAGTCGAGAGATCGAAAGTATCGAGCAGAACCTTCCGGTCCGCGATTGGCTCGACCGGAAGAGAAGTGCCTAGGCGGGCCATCAGCGCTATCACAGCTTCAGGTTCGATATCGCGTTCGCGAAAAGCGTCACAGCCGAGCGAACCGAGCCTTTTTGAAAGCTTCCCCTCACTGCCGACCAGCAACGCTTCATGTGTAAAGGAAGGAAGTTCCTGTGCCTGATATTGCGCAGCAATTAGTGCGGTAAACATCTGAATCTGAACAGCAGTGTTACTGACATGGTCTTCCCCGCGCAGCACATCGGTCACCCCCATGTCTAGATCGTCGACAGCGCTCGGGAGCATGTATAGCCAGCTTCCATCGGCTCGCCGGATAACCGGATCGGACAGTTGTGCAGGGTCGAATTTCTGACTGCCGCGAATACCGTCTTCCCACGAGATTGCGGTCTCGTGGTCGAGCCTGAAACGCCAGTGCGGACTGATGCCTTCGGCCTCCTTGGCCCTGCAATCCGCTTCGCTCAGTTGAAGTGAGCCACGATCGTACACAGGGGGCAACCCGCGACCGAGCCGCACCTTGCGCTTCAGTTCGAGCTCCTGCTGGGTTTCGTAGCATGGGTAGACACGACCGGCCTCCAGAAGAGCTTCGAAAGCGCGCTCATATAGAGCGAGTCTGTCCGATTGGCGGACCTCGCCATCTGCTGCGATACCCAGCCACTCAAGGTCGGTTCGGATGGCTTCGACATATTCCTCGCGGCTTCGCTGTGCGTCGGTGTCGTCGATGCGCAAGAGAAACGTTCCGCCCGCTTTCTTGGCAAGCATCCAGTTGTGGAGCGCGGTGCGAATGTTGCCGACATGAAGTCGACCGGTGGGCGATGGCGCGAAACGCGTGACTGTAGTCATGAGCGCGCCGATAGCCGAGGCTGGCGCTCTTGGCGAGAGGTCAGCCGGACTGCAGGGATTTGCGATTCACGGCATCTGCGCGCGCATTGCGATAGCGGATGACACGATCAGCCTTGCCCGGAATTGCCATCCGCACGCCGTCTGGCGAAGCAAAGTGTTCCCCGGGCGCTGGTTCGCAAATGAGGTAGCCTTGCGCCTCGTGGCAACCGAGCTTCCGAAGAAGGTCAAGCTGGCCTTGCGATTCCACCCCTTCGGCCGTCGTTGCCATGCCTAACGCATCGGCAAGGCGCGTAACACTGGAGACAATGGCCTGGCTGGCAGTACATGTTTCAATACCGTCCACAAAATCCCGATCGATCTTGATCCGATCAAAGGGTATTCGGCGCAAATAACTAAGCGAGGAATAACCGATCCCGAAATCGTCCAGAGCAATCTTCGTGCCCAGTTCCCGCAGTCTTTCGAGTGTGCCCGCGCTGGTGTTGGTCTGTTGCAACAGTACGTGCTCGGTAATTTCGAATTCCACGCGTGCCGGATCGACGCCATTTGCATGTAGGGCCTGAGCGACCACGGCGGCCAAATGGGTACTGCGCACCTGGGTCGGCTAGAGATTGATGGCAATGCGGAAATCACCTTGCCACCTGGCTGTTTCCGCCAAGGCTTGGCGGATGACCCATTCGCCAATGGGCACGATCATGCCAGTCTCCTCGGCAATCTCGAGAAAGTCCGAAGGTTTCACGATGCCGCGTCGGGGGTGGTACCAGCGCAGCAGTGCTTCGTACCCTGCTACATTGCCGGACCCGAGATCGATCACAGGCTGATAATGAAGATGCAGCTGGCCGCGCGCGATCGCTTCCCGAAGGTCGGTTTCGATTTCCCGGCGTTCGCGCGCCGCACGATCCATCTCTTGGTCGTAGAGCGCGAGCGTATCGCGGCCCTTCGCCTTCGCCGCGAAAAGCGCCAGATCTGCGCGGCGCATGAGCTCTTCGGCTGCGCAATCGCCGTCAGTGCATTTGGCGATCCCGATACTGCCAGAAATACGATATAAATGGCCGTCAACCTCGAAAGGATCGCGAATGGCAGAGAGCAGACGATGCGCTCGCTCGATAAGCATCCCCGCGCCGGCGCGAGTTTCGATAAGCACCGCGAATTCATCGCCGCCCAGGCGCGCCACCAGGTCCTGCTCGCGAACCTGTTGTTCCAGGCTGGATCCTATCTCTCGCAAAAGCTTGTCGCCAACCAGATGCCCACGGGTATCGTTGACCGCCTTGAAGTCGTCCAGATCGATATAGAAGAGGGCGATGTTGCGTTTACGCTCGTCCTGCGAAAGCACTTTACGCAGTCGCTCGTTGAACAGGTAGCGGTTCGCCAAACCTGTCAGGCTGTCATAGTGCGCCATGAAAGCGACGCGCTCTTCGGTCAAACGCGCGCTCGTAACATCACGCGCTACCCCGCTGATACACCCGTCACGCCTCGGTCGACCGGAGAGCCTCCAATAGCATTGCTCGCCATCGATGCGCAGCGCCGCCACCAGATCGCGAAAGGGGCCACGTTCGGCAAGATAGCGTATGAGACGATCACGCTCGGCACTTTCGGTGAAAAGATCGGCGAATGCGGTCCCCTCCAGAGCGTCATTCGAGCTACCGGCCGCTGTGGCGAAGCCCGGCGAGACGTCACATAGATCGCCTTCCGAATTTACCGTCCAAAGGATATCGGAAAAATGCTGCTCGTAATCGTCCAGCAGCATGCGAACTGTACCTTCCGCATTGTGTCGATCGATCTCGTTATGCACATTCCGACGAAAAGCGCGCTCCTGCAAAATTGTCGCGACGATCAAAACGATCGAGAACACTGCGACGAGCAGGAATGTGGGCCACCCTTTCCATCCGGCAACAAGGAAAACTGACGCCGCAAAAGAAGCGGACAAGCCGATGATATGGAAAAGCGCAGCCTGTGGGCTGCTGCGGTGCACCATCAGCACACTGCAATAAATCGCGGTCGCTACTATGCCGAGAACGGACATTTCGCGCGGTTCTGCGATGGGCGCGAGATACGGGAAGATCGCCATCCAGGCGATGATAGACAAGCACTGGACCCATACGACTTTAGCCCAGCGGCTCCGCATGGCACCCAGCGTAGCCGTCGTCGGGTCGAAATTTATAGCGAGACCCGTGAATAGGACCAGACCAACAGTTTGAATGGCTGCCCAAGTTAACAGGCCAAGCCAAGGTACATCGTCCGAAAAAATGTAGGTCAGTACGAAAACTGCGGTGAGCGAGGGAAGCAACAGTATTGCCGCACCGCTGCGGG
The DNA here is from genome assembly GCA_950071875.1 of uncultured Erythrobacteraceae bacterium. GTDB lineage: Bacteria > Pseudomonadota > Alphaproteobacteria > Sphingomonadales > Sphingomonadaceae > Qipengyuania. Next base: position 19,449 of record CATMNW010000015.1, read on the forward strand.
AATCCTGCAAACGCCGGCGAAGTCGCAGACGTTCTTCGAATTCCTCGCCGGTTTCCTCGTTCTCGCTTCCAAGTGCGTCCATTTATGCCCCGGACAGCTTTTCGGATGCGCCGATAGTAGGACTGGAGCTAGCTGAAAATCTACCGGTAATTTCGGATTGCCGGGCGCCGGTGGCGGGCTGTTCGAAAAAAGGCCCCGCCAGATCGCTCCGGCGGGGCCCTTGCTTTCCCAATCTGACGCGAATCAGGCGTTATTCGCCATCCTTGGCATCTTCGTTCAGGTACTCGCCCGCATCGGCATCTGTGCCGTGGGTTTCACCTTCCATGGTCGCCAGCGGATCGTCGCCGATCGCAGCTTCGGGGCCCTGGGCGAGTTCCGCCTCGTGCTCTTCTTCTGCGGTGTTGGCAGCGATGATCGCTTCCTGTGCCTTCTTCCACTGGGCGCGCAGGGCTGCGTCGCGGCTCGAGGCCGTAATGCGCATGCGGTTCATGCCCGCACCGGTACCAGCGGGGATAAGGCGGCCCACGATCACGTTCTCCTTGAGACCGATCAGCGTGTCCTTCTTGCCCTCGACCGCGGCCTGTGTGAGCACGCGCGTGGTTTCCTGGAACGAGGCGGCCGAGATGAAGCTGCGGGTCTGCAGCGAGGCCTTGGTGATGCCCAGCAGGATCGGCGTGCCGACCGCCGGCTGCTTGTTGCGGCCGAGCTTGGCATTTTCCTCGTTGAGTTCTTCCAGGTCGACCTGTTCGCCCGGCAGCAGCACGGTGTCGCCGCCATCGGTGATCTCGACCTTCTGCAGCATCTGGCGAACGATCACCTCGATGTGCTTGTCGTTGATCTTCACGCCCTGCAGTCGGTAGACTTCCTGGATCTCGGTGCAGAGATACTCGGCCAGCGCCTCCACGCCCATCACCTCGAGGATGTCGTGGGGGTTGGGCGAGCCGGAAATCAGGGTATCACCCTTCTTCACGAAGTCGCCTTCCTGCACGTCGATCACCTTGGTCTT
>CATMNW010000016.1 GCA_950071875.1 uncultured Erythrobacteraceae bacterium
GCGCATGGCGATGACCTTGCCGCCTTCTTCGACCGGTTCCCAGCCGAATTCCCGCAAACTCAACAGGATATCGCGGATACCGCCGTCTTCGTCATAGGACGGCGCGCGGAAATCGCTCTTGTGGAAGACGAGCTTTTCATGCTCGGTCCCGATGCGCCACTGATCCTTGGGCTTTTCGCCCTTCTGCATCGGGGCGACCAGCTGGTCGCGGCTTTCGATGATGGGGTCGGCTGCCCCCGAGGCCTCTCTGGTGCTCATGACGCGTGGCGATAGGCAACCGAACCTTGCCTGGGAAGGGATTTATTCTTCGCCGTCCAACCAGTCACCTGCTTCGGCCATCCATACGGCGGTACCTGCGATAGCCGCCGTTTCGCCCCGCAATATGCGAGGGCCGAGGCTGATTGCGACCGATGCGGGATGCGCGCGGATCATCGCGCGCTCGGCATCGTCGAAGCCGCCTTCGGGCCCGACGAGAAGCGCAGCCGGCCCTTCGGCATAGCAGAACGCGTCGGCTGCCGCTTCGCCGCCGTCTTCGTCGGCAAAGAACAGGTGCCGGTCCTGCGGCCATTCGCGCAGCAATGTCTCAAGCTTTGCCACCGGCGCAATTTCCGGCAGCGCGGTGCGCGCACACTGTTCCGCCGCTTCGGTGACGATCGTATCAGCCCGTTCGGGGTTGAGCTTGTCCGCCACGCAGCGACGGGTGAGGACGGGGGCGATCCGTGCCACGCCCAGTTCCGTGGCTTTTTCCAGCACGAGATCGAAGCGATCTTTCTTGAGGAGTGCAGGGCACAGCCAGAAATCCGGCACCGGTTCGCGCGGCCGCAGATGATCCTTGGGCTGTAGCAGGACATGCCGTTTTCCCGCTTCCACGACTTCGGCAGACCATTCGCCGGTAATGTCGTCGCACAGGATAACCGCATCGCAGGGCGACACCCGCATCACTTTCGACAGGTAATGCGCCTGGTTGCCTTCGACCTGCACAGGGCGGTCGGCGGACAGTTCCTGTTCCACGAACAGGCGCGGGGCGCTCTTGGGCGGCCAGGCAGGTGTTGCAGGCATGTGTCCGGCGCTAGCCGCTTGGCGCGCCCGCGTCACCACTCGATGGACGGTTTCCTACGCAAGCGCTATCTGCCAGCGGTGTTGGCGCAATTATCCTGTCGCACTGCCAGCGGCGTTTTGGCAAAAACACCCTGTGCAAGTGTAACCCAGGGACAAAGTGATCAAGGTACTGAAACTGATGCAAATTCTGCCGAAAGTCACGGGTGACACCGTGTCACCTTTGTCACCCGGACGGGCCGACGCGTGAACACTGCGGGCGACATCGTCCCCGACAGCGAGCATCGCGGCCTTGTCGCGCGGTTGCCGCAAATGCCGCGCGATCTTGCGCAGCTGGCGCGTTTCGACCGGCCGATCGGCTGGTGGCTCCTGTTCTGGCCCTGCGCTTGGGGCGTCTGGCTGACCGGCGCGGGCTGGCAACTGGAACTGCTGGGCTGGCTGCTGCTCGGCAGCATCGCGATGCGCGGGGCGGGCTGTGTCTATAACGATATCGTCGATGCCGATCTCGACCGGAAGGTCGCACGGACCGCGCTGCGGCCTGTGGCAAGCGGTCGCGTGTCGAAGAAGCTGGCCTGGGGCTGGCTGCTGTTCCTTTGCGCTGTCGGACTGCTGGTGCTGCTGCAGTTGCGCCCGATGGCACAGGGCGTGGCGCTGGCCAGTGTCCTTCTGGTTGCCGCCTATCCCTTCATGAAACGCATCACATGGTGGCCGCAGGCATGGCTCGGCATGGTCTTTACCTGGGGGCTGCTGGTCGGCTGGACGCAGCTTCGCGCCGATAATTGGGACGCGCTGGCCGCCATGTACGCCGGCGCCGCGCTGTGGGTGATCGGCTACGATACCGTATACGCGATGCAGGACCGCGAAGACGATGCGCTGGTCGGTATCCGCTCTTCCGCCCTGCGGCTCGGCGGACATGTGAAGGGCGGGGTCGCGCTGTTCTATACCGGCGCAGTGGCGCTGTGGGCGCTTGCCTTCTGGCTTTATCGCGCGGACTGGGTGGCATTGCTGGCCCTGCTGCCTGCAGCCGGTCACCTGTTCTGGCAGGTTGCGACGCTCGATGGCGAGGATGCAGGAAACCCTCTCGACCGGTTTCGCGCCAACCGCTGGACCGGCGCGCTGGTCGCCGCCGCCTGTTTCGTCGTGGGGAATGCCTGATGTGCAATCTGTATCGCATAACCAAGAACAAGGACGAGGTCGCCGCATGGTTCGACGTGGTCAACGAACTGGGCGGGGCCAACTTCGGGGACGAGGTCTTTCCCGGCTATCCGGGCGCGGTGGTTGCGGAAGGCAAGCTGACACAGATGAGCTGGGGCTTCCCACTGGTGATGAAGGGCAAGAACGGCCAGCCGCTGAAGCCCAAGCCGGTCAACAATGCGCGCACCGACAAGCTCGACAGCTTCTTCTGGCGCTACAGTTTCGAGGAGAGGCGCTGTCTGATCCCCGTTACTGCTTGGGCCGAAGCCGAAGGGCCGAAGGGCGGCAAGACACGCACCTGGCTTTCGCGGCCCGATGCCGAACTGTTCGCCGTGGCCGCCGTCTGGCGCGACAGCGATGAATGGGGACGCTGTTACTCCATGGTCATGACCGATGCGGGCGGCGCGGCGGCCGAGGTCCACACACGGATGCCGGTTTTGCTTGGCGAGGAGGACCGGGCCGTGTGGACCGACGGTTCCCCCGACGATGCACGCGCCCTGTGCCGCCCGTGGGAGGGCGAACTCGTTCTCGACCGGACCGACCAGCCCTGGGCGGGCGGTGCGGCTAAGACCAGGCGGTTGCTGTAGCGCCGATGCGCATCGCCCTGTTCGAACCCGAAATCGCCGGGAATGTCGGCAATGTCATGCGGCTTGGCGCCTGCATGGGCGCTGGCATCGACCTGATCGAGCCGCTCGGCTTCCCGTGGGACGATCGCCGCGTGCGGCGCGCTGCGATGGACTATATCGATCATGTCGAAGTCGAACGGCACGCCAGTTTCGATGCCTTTCGCCAGGCGCGGGCAGGGCAAAGGCTCGTGCTCTTCACAACCCGCGCGACGCAGTCTTCCTACGACTTCGCCTACCGATCCGACGACATCCTGTTGTTCGGCAAGGAAAGTGCCGGAGTGACCGATGCAGTGCGCGCTGCGGTCGATGAAAGCGTGCGGTTGCCCATGCGCGCGCAGGTCCGTTCGTTGAACCTTGCAACCAGCGCCGGGATCGCATTGGGGGAGGCATTGCGGCAGACGGGCGGGCTGCCGGGCTGAAACCTTGTGGTGGACAAGTGTGCGGGCGCGTTTGGAGCGACTCGGCAAGAGGTTCTTAACCTTGCTGCCATGACGGATACCTTCGTCGCCCTTTCCGATCCCACGCGCCGGCTCCTGCTGGACCGGCTCAGCGCGCAGGGCGGACTGACGCTTTCCGACCTTGCGGAAGAACTGCCGATGACGCGGCAGGCGGTGGCCAAGCACCTCGCCGTGCTGGAGGCAGCCGAACTGGTCGCCTCCGAACGCGACGGACGGTGCAAGCGCCACTACCTCAACCCGATGCCACTGGCGAAGATGGCCCGGCGCTGGCTGGGCCGGTTCGAGGATGTACCATTGGCCGCCATGTCGGGCTTTCACGGTGCGTCGTCCGGGACGCAGGCTGCGCGAACATAGGCGCGCGGATCAGCGGCTCATTCATAGCTGACCACCTCGAATTCGATACCGTCCCAGTCGAAGAAATAGAAACTGCGCGGGCCCGGTTCGTACTTGCCGTGGCTGAACGGCTTCAGGCCCGCTTCGACGATGACGTCTTCGGCGGCGGCAATGTCGTCTACCGCGATGCCGATGTGGTTCATCGGTACGCTTTTCTTGAAGCTGCCTTCGATGCGCGGGCTGGTGTGGATTGCGAGATAGGCGTGATCGTCACCAAGGTGGATGGATCGACCGTTGTCGAGCGAGGGACCTTCCCAGCGCCGATGCCAGCCGGTCAGCTTTTCAAGCAATGCAGCGCTGCGTTCCCCGTCGGTGACAGAGATGTTGACGTGTTCCAATCGTGCGGTTGCCATGCGATTTCTCCTTCGTGAAATGGCGATGGCGGAACTTATGAAACCTCAAGCCGACTTGAGGTCAAGACCTGAAAACACTATCAGTCAGATCGATGCATGCGAACGATCTCCTCGCCATCGGCGAACTTGCCCGCCGCACCGGCCTGTCTGTTTCGGCCATCCGCTATTACGAAGAGAAGGGACTTATCGAAGCGCTGCGGACCGGCGGCAACCAGCGCCGCTTCCTGCGCGGGGACATCCGGCGGCTGAGCTTCGTCCTCATCGCCCAGAAGCTGGGGCTGTCGCTTGACGAGATCGAGGAAGCGCTCGCCCGGCTGCCGCAGGGCCGCAATCCCACCGCCGCCGACTGGAAGCGCATCAGCTCAGAAATCCGTCGGAAGATCGACGCGCAGATCGCCGCGCTGGAAAAGGTGCGTACGGATCTCGACGGCTGCATCGGCTGCGGGTGCCTGAGCCTGAAAAAATGCGCGCTCTACAATGCGAATGACAAGTGGGGCGAAAGCGGAAGCGGCCCTCGCGTCCTGCGGTGAGCCTTACCGACCGGCTGCTAGGGCAAACCGGTCACGAGACGCAGGGGCCCGTCGAAATGGGGTGCCTTGCGCCACTGCCCGTACTTGCGATCCCATTCCCCGCTTTCGAGGTCCTGCGATAGCTGGCACGTAAACCGTTCGACTGCTTCGGGCGGTACGAGGCTCCAGCTGGAACAGGCAAGCCTTGCGTTCTGGTTCAGAAACGCCTCCGGGCGACCGTAGTAGGCTTCGTTGAAGCCGTCGCGGCAGTGGAGAGGGACGGGCACGTGCTCCACCCGCACATTACCACCAAGGCCTGCAGCTAGCCGATCTATGGCGGGAAAGCGGCGTGCCTCGATTTCGCGGACTTCGGGGATATAGTCGCTCAACCAGTAATCCATCATTGCCGCCGGATCGCAGACCAGCAGCACGACCGGCCCGCGCGTAACGCGGCGCATTTCGGAAAGCCCCTGTTCAAGGTCCGACCACTGGTGAACGGTCACGCTGGCCATTGCAGCATCGAAGCTATTGTCGGCGAATGGCAGGTCCTCCGCCACCGCGTCGACCGCCTGGGGCAGGTGAGATGGACGTTGTGCCCGCATGGAAGCGGATGGTTCGACCGCCGTTACATCCCTGTCGGTCGGCTCGTAGGAACCGGCCCCGGCACCGACATTGAGCACAGTTTTCGCATCGCCCAGCGCGTTCAGGATCTGCGCAGCGATTTCGGGCTCGGGTTGCCGATAGCGACTGTAGGTGCCACCGATTTCGCCGTAATCCACATCGCCGGCACTGCCATCCGAAAGGCGTCGGTTGCCGGCCATCGCAATCGCCCCGCTAGTATTCCGGCCCCAGTTCCGGATCGAGATCGCGGGGCCGTGCAAAATGGGCCAGTGTACCGCACCCGTCGCGAAGGTCGGCCCAGTCGTCGATATCGAGTTCGTAAACTGCAAACGCCGCCGTCGGAAATTTGACCTTGGCCTCGTCGTAAAGTGCGTTCTCGTTCTTGGGCGAAACCAGTTCGAACAGCATGTCGCCAAGACCGGGATTGTGGCCTGCCACCATCACGGCCTGCGCATCGCCCCCGCTTTCCCGGATCACGTCCATGATCGTGTCGGTACCTGCAAGGTAGAGGCGTTCGTCCCAAACCGGTTCAAGGTTCGGCATCGCATCCTCCAGCGTCAGCCTGACCCGTTTGGCAGGGCTTGCAAGAAGCGTGTCCCATTTGACCCCGTGGGCCGCGATATGATCGCCGATTACATGTGCGCCGCGATGCCCGCGATCGTTCAGTCCCCGATCGAAATCGCGCTTGTCGCTCTGCCCCCAGTCGGATTTGGCGTGACGCAGTAGGCCGAGGATCTTCACGAGGGTTCATTCTCTGCTGGCGAGGGCTGCGGGCTAACAACACCTTGCGCGACGCGCTGTAAAGCCTCTTCGAGTGTCACACGTGTGACGCGCGTGCCTTCGGGAAAAGCGGACAGCAACCGGCTGGGGAAGGCGGGAGACAGAACGATGAAATGGCCGCTGTCATCCCGGGTGCGGATAAGCCGGCCGAATGCCTGGGCGAGACGGGCCCGAATGATGCGGTCGTCATAGCGCTGCGCGCCGCCTTCCTGTTCGGCAGCAGCCGCGCGGCGGGCGCGATGGAGGATGGTGGGGCGCGGCCAGGGAACGCTTTCCATGACTACGCAGCGCAAGCTCTGTCCCGGCACGTCGACCCCGTCGCGCAGGGCATCGGTCCCCAGCAGGCTGGCACGCGGATCGTCGCGGAAAATGTCGGTTAGCGTGCCCGTGTCGATGGGATCGACATGCTGGGCATAGAGCGGCAGGCCCGCCCTCGCGAGCCGGTCCGCTATACGTCCATAGACGGCACGCATACGGCGGATCGCGGTAAACAGGCCGAGCACGCCGCCATCGGATGCTTCGACCAGCCTGGCATAGGCGCCCGCCAGCGCGGGAATGTCGCCCCTGCGGATATCGGTGACGATCAGCACTTCGGCGCGGCTGGCATAATCGAAGGGGCTATCGGCCTGGGCAGTCTTCGGCAGCAGTTCGAGATGCGGTGCCCCGCTCTTGGCGATGGCATGGGGCCAGTCAGGCCCGCTCTCGTCCCGGTCGGTCAGCGTGGCGCTGGTCAACATCACACCATGGGCGGGTTCCAGTACGACCTTGGCGAAGGGCTTCATCGGGTCCAGCCAATGGCGGTACAAGCCGACATCGAATTCGCGCGCATCGTTGCGATCGACCTGCAACCAGTCGACGAATTCGGGATCGGCCGGTCCGCCAAGACGCGACAACAGCGCCTCCCATGCCGCGATCAGGTCGATGCGCCACGCAAGAGAATGCCGCGCACCCTCGATCCGTGCGCGCCCTTGTCCGTCGAGCCAGTCCGGCGCATCTTCCATGATGGCTTCGAGCCGTCCTGCAAGCTTGAGCAGCGGGGTGCGGATCATGGCCAGTGCCTGCGCGGCAGTCCCGGCAGCTTCGACCAGTTCGCCGGGAAGCTGGGATGTCTCGGTCTCGATCCCGTATCCGGCCTCCAGCCCCTTTTCGTCGCGCGCGAAAGTCGTCGCACGCACAGTGGCAAGCAATTGCTCCAGTGGGCCGAGTGGTGCGCCCTCGGCAAGGCGTCCCAGCCAGCCTTCCGAAGGCAATGCCTGCGCAGCTTCCACTGCATCCTCCACCGCTTCGCCGCCTGCATCGTCATAACTTGCGACATCGGCAAGACGCGCGGAAAGGCCGCGCCTTCGACCGCGGCTGTTCTTTTCCGGGCCGATGATCCAGCGGCGTAGTTCGATCGCTTCCTGCCCGGTCAGCGCGGCGGAAAAAGTGCTGTCAGCCGCATCGAACACGTGATGGCCTTCGTCGAAGACGATGCGGGTCGGACGCCCGTTTGCATCGCGTCCCCGGGCCGCGTTGACCATCACCAGCGCGTGGTTGGCAATGACGAGGTCGGCCTGGGCGGCGTTGCGCGCGCTCCTTTCGATGAAGCATTTGCGGTAATGCGGGCAGCCGGCATAAACGCATTCGCCGCGCTGGTCGGTCAGTGCCGCGATCCCGCGCTTGCGGAACAGCGTGCCGAGCCACCCTGGCAGGTCGCCACCGATCATGTCGCCGTCCTGCGAATAGGCGGCCCATCGCGCCACCAGATGCGCCAGGATGGCGGGACGTCCCGCAAAACCGCCCTGCAACGCATCTTCCAGGTTGAGCAAACACAGGTAGTTTTCGCGGCCCTTGCGCACGACTACCGGTGGCGATCCGTCCGCACGCGAAGCAGGCCAGGCGCGCGCGCTTTCCTTGCGCAACTGGCGCTGCAGGTTCTTGGTGTAGGTGCTGACCCAGACCGTCCCACCCGAGCGTTCCGCCCATAGCGATGCGGGCGCAAGATAGCCCAGCGTCTTGCCGATACCGGTGCCGGCCTGCGCCAGCAGCACATGTGGGCGCTTGTGCTTGTCGCGCGGGGTGAAGACATGGCCCGCCCCCCTTGAGAACAGCCGTTGCCCTTCGCGCCGTTCGGCGCCTTCACCGGTCAGCCGTTCGAGATGCGCCTCGATCTCCGGTTCGTCGATCAGGACTTGCGCGGGCTGCGGGCGTTCGGGCGTTTCTTCCCATTCCGGCAGGCGCGAGAACAGCCATTTTTCCGCGCGTTCGGGACGGCGCACATGGGGCGCGAGGACATTGGCCCATGGCCAGCGCAATCGTGCGAGCGATTGCAGTGTCGACCAGGCCCCTTCGCGCGTCGCCCATTCCTCGCTCTCGCAGGTCGCAACCAATGCGCCGGCAGCCTGCTGGAGCAGGAGCGGGACAACGGCATCGTCCGCAGGTTCGCCCAGACCAAGCGCGTCTGCCAGCCCCTTGGGGGTCGGCACGCAAAACCGCGCCGGATGCACGAAGGCGAACAGTTCCAGCAGGTCGAGCCCGTTGAGATCGGGATAGCCCAGCCGGTTCGCGACAAGCGGGGCGTTCATCAGCAGCTGCGGAGTATCGGCGGCCGCCATTACAGCCTCGCCCTTGGAGCAGCCGCGCGTCGCGCCGTTCGCATCGCGTAACCACGTTCCGGCGTGGCTGGCGTGAAGGGCTGGGAGGGGTAGCGGTTCGCTCACCTTTCAGCCGTTAGAACACAAACGGAACGCGGGGCAAGCCAAGGATCCGGCTTCGCGGTGGGTAGCGGGTGTCGACCGTTGGGCCGTTCGATTATTGTATTGTGGCGGAAAGGGTAGAGCATCCTGTCCGGCCGATCGACGCTCCACCCAGTGCGAGAAGCTTTGCGCCGGTTTCCGGATCGCAGCTCGCAACGGTTCTGGCCGGCAGCCGCTCCGGCAAGGTCACGAGCCGATCGACCTGCAATCCACGCGTTTGCCAGACTAGTGCATAATATCGCAGTTGGGGGATATAGTTGGGGCGATCACCCAGATCGATACCGGGCTCGATTACCAGAACCTCGGTCTCGCCGGCATTGTGGAGGGTCTCCAGAACGTCCCCGTACATGGCCTGCGGGTAGTATGCGCGATCGAGGAGCAGGTCATAGCGCATCCCCCCGGTACGCACGACCATGTTCGCGGCGGCGACGGCAACCAGAAGCAGGGGAATGACCAGTTCCTTGCGCCCCAAAAGCTTTCCACCGCCCCCGGCAAGGAGCTTTCGGCCTTGCGCATGGATCCCGATCGCACAGGCAATTGCCAACCACGGCAGGCCCGGCAGGATATACTGGTGCAACCTCGTCGCCACGATGCTGACGCCGATGAATTGGCTGATGAAACAGCACAGCGCGAAGATGGCAGCAAGCCGCGCGCGGCCCTTGCTCGCACGGATTGCCAAGGGCGCTAGCAGGGCCAGGACGCCAAGGCTGAACAATCCGCCAAGGAACACCTCGCGGGGGTAGAACCAGGGCGGGTTGCGATGCGAATCCAGCTGTTCGGAAGACCGCCCGATGGCGTCGTTATAGAACACAGCGTCCAGATAACCCGGCGCGATACTTTCCCGCGTTATATAAAACAGGGCGAGGGGAAAGAGGGCGCAGATTCCCATCAGGACATAGCGGTAAGACAGGAAGATCCGAGCGTGCCGATTCATCAGAAATGCGTAAGCCACAGCGCCCACACCGGGCAGGATGCCGGCAACCGTCTTCGTCAGCACAGCCGCGGCAATCAGCGCGCCACAGGCAAACAGCAGGGGCCAGCGCGGGCGGGGAAGATGCAGACTGCGAAACAGAAGCGCGAGATAGGCAGTGGTAAAGAAGCACAGCACGGCATCGTAATCGGCTGTGCGAGCGCCGTGTTCTCCATAGAACCCGACGCTTGTCCCAAGCAGGACGACAGCGATGCTTGCTGCCGCCAGGGACTTCGTATTCGCGCGGACGAAAGTGAAGACAATCGCAAGCGTCCCCAAAGCGGCAATCATGGAAGGCAGCCGCAATGCCAATTCCGACGGGCCGAACACGTGCAGGGAAAGAGTCATCAGCCAGATCATCAAGGGGGGCTTGGTATTCCAGAGATCGGGCATGAAGCCGTAGGTCGTGACCAGGCTCCACCCGGTCCGATACATTTCGAAGGCGTTTACCGCCAATCGGGATTCGTCCCAGATTATGATTGGCGGGACCTGACGATCGACGAACATGAAAACGGAAAACAGCGTCAGAAGCCCGGCGAGCCAGACCCATCGACGCGGTATTCCCTGCAACCTGTTGCCTCCGGGCTGGCGCGCGGCACTTCCATCGCCGCTTTCCCAGCGCGCGATTACCGGATCAATGCCGTGGTGGAGATTGCTCATGCAGATTGGTGCCCCTTGGGCCCAGCCGTAGCGGGGGGAAGTTAATTTGATATTTAGCATGACTGGAGCGGGGGCGACCCAAACGGGAAGTCAGCAAGGGTAACGTGCTTGTTTGGCAATTTCCTGCGCCCGTGTGCACAAGCCATGTGCCAAACGAAAGGTGAACAAAGATCGGCAAGACTATGCCGAAACCCTTTCGGTTCATCGCAGGAGGTCGGCACCTGAACCCGAAACGATAGGACGAAACATAGATTTTTCAGATACTTGTCGCTTTCTGAACAACCGTTCATCGGAACTATGGCAAAAACATGTCCGTTTTTAGGGCATGACCAAGACACGCCACCTTATCGCCAGCGCCCCCATTGCGATTGCCGCGATGGCCACGCTCCACACCACCACTGCGACGGCCCAGGAAGCACCGACGATCGTGCTCGATGTGTCGGCTGCAGAACCCACGACGGCTCCTGTTACGGCAAGTTCGCCCGCGCCGATCGTGATCGATGTTCCTCAACAAGCACCGGTGGCCATCGACATTCCGGATTTCGAACCAGTAGTGGAAGCCCCGGTTTCCAGTGAACCGGTCGCAGCGGCGGTTGCCCGCACCACGAGCGCTCCTGCGGTGCAGAGTGAAAGCGTTCCCACCGCTAATGTTGCCAGCGAGAGCGAAAGTTCACCCCCCGCTACTGTAGCGATACCCGAAACACCTGCTGCGCTGGACACTGCCGCGCAAACAGCGCCTCTCGCAGCAGCACAGATCGAGCCGGTATCTGATCCTATCCAGGATAGTTCGAGCGCTGCCCTGCTGTTCGCCCTGCTGGGTGTCGGAGGCATCGGCCTTGCCGCATTTCTCCTGTTCCGCTCGCGTCGCCGCCGCCGGACGAATGAAGCTCCGGTCATCGAACGCCCGATTCCCGCGGCCCGCCCGGCTATGGACCGCGATCCGCAGGTAACCACTTTCGACGCGGAGCCGGTTCATGTTGCTGCAGTCGAACCTTCGCGTCTGGTCGCAGGCAGCGACGGAGCAGCGGTCGAACTGCCCGCCCAGCTTCCGGCTAGCCGGGCCGAACGTGGCACCTTGCTGCAACGGATGATTGCCGCTCGTCCCGACAGGGCCAACCCGTTCGCATCGCACAAGGCCCGCGCTAAGCGCGCCCGCCTGATCCTGCAGTCGATCGGCACCCGTTTTACCAATCGCAAACCGAGCATCGACCTCAGCCAGTACAGCAACGTCTGGCCGGAACTGCGCGGTTGGCGCCCTGCGACGGCCTGATCCCTTCCCGACCCTCATGGGCGTCGCAGCGGTAGGGGCGTCTCTCCAAAAGGAGGGGCGCCCCTATTGCCGCGCTCACGAGGTTGGGACGTCTTTCCTACTTTGATCGGCAGGCATACGGGTGAAGGGATGACGGTTCGGTATGCCTCCTTTGCCTCCCCTACGGACGCACTTCGCAGTGGCGCTTTGCGCTATTTCCGGATTGCAATCGGGCCAATCGCGTTTTTTAACTCCAGGACAGTGGTCCATGCGGTCCATGTGACTTTAGTGGCCCTCGGCAAGTCCAACCCGCGTCCAACAGTTCGCACTTGCAACAGGAGAGCCGAGCGGCAAGAGGGTTGGCCATGAGCATGAACGATCTGATCGAAGCCGCACGCGTGTCCAAGGCCTGGCCGTTCCAGGAGGCGCAGCGGCTGCTCAAACGCTATCCCGACGGGGCCAAACCCGCTGGCGCGCCCGTATTGTTCGAAACCGGTTACGGGCCCAGCGGCCTGCCGCATATCGGCACGTTTCAGGAAGTGCTGCGCACGACGCTGGTACGCCGCGCGTTCGAAGCGATGATCGGCGCAAGGCCGGAAGACGGCAAGACACGGCTCGTCGCGTTCTCGGACGATATGGATGGCCTGCGCAAAGTGCCCGACAACGTGCCCAACCGCGAGTTGCTGCAGGAGAACCTGCACCTCCCGCTGAGCCGCGTGGCCAACCCGTTCGATAGCGAATACCAAAGCTTTGCCGCGCACAACAACGCAATGCTGCGCGAATTCCTGGACCGCTTCGGCTTCCAGTACGAATTCATTGCCGCAAGTGATATGTACAACGGTGGCAAGTTCGACGACGCGTTGCGGCAGGTCCTGCGCAAGAACCAGGACATTCTCGACATCATGTTGCCCACCTTGCGTGAAGAGCGACGTCAGACCTACTCGCCGGTCCTTCCGGTCAGCCCTGCCACCGGCCGCGTCCTGCAGGTCCCGGTCGAAGTCGTTGATGCCGATGCGGGATTGATCCGCTTCACCGACGAAGACGGCACGACTGTCGAACAGTCGGCGCTGGGCGGCAATTCCAAGCTGCAATGGAAGGTCGACTGGGCGATGCGCTGGTATGCGCTGGGCGTCGACTACGAAATGTACGGGAAGGACCTGACCGACAGCGGCGTTCAGTCGGGCAAGATCGTGAAGGTGCTTGGCGGACGCAAGCCGGAAGGGCTGATCTACGAACTGTTCCTCGACCAGAACGGCGAAAAGATCAGCAAGTCGAAAGGCAATGGCCTGACGATCGAACAGTGGCTGCAATACGGCAGCGAAGAAAGCCTGGGCTTCTACATCTTCCCCAATCCCAAGAGCGCCAAGCAGTTGCACGTAGGCGTGATCCCGCGTGCGGTGGATGATTACTGGAGCTTCCGCGAGCGTCTTTCCGATCAGGAACTCGACAAGCAGCTCGGCAATCCGGTGTGGCACCTCGCAAGAGCCAACGGCGGTTTCGAAGGATCGCAGGCGCCGGGTGCGGGTGATAGCCTGCCTGTCACTTACGGCCTCTTGCTCAACCTCGCGAGTGTGCTGGGTGCCGAAGCCACCGAGGAAAGCCTGCGCGATTATCTTGCAAGCTATATCGGCGGGGACGAGATCCCCCGTGAACTCGAGGTGCTGATCGGTACGGCGGTTGCCTATACCCGCGACTATATCGTGCCGACCCTGTCCAAGCGCGCGCCGACCCCAAACGAGGCGGAAGCCTTGCGGGCACTGGACGCCTATCTGGCCGACACACCCGAAGATGCTGCTGCGGACGATCTCCAGACCGAAGTCTACGAGATCGGAAAGCGGGAGGAATACGGTTTCGAATCCCTGCGCGACTGGTTCAAGGCGCTTTACCAGACGCTGCTTGGCAGCGATCAGGGACCACGTATGGGCAGCTTCATCGCGCTTTACGGTGTGGCGAACACCAGGGCTCTGATCGCCGATGCATTAGAACGTTAGTAGCGCAGCACCGTATCCTAACATTCGATAATTCACATTCCCGATTTACACGCTATCTTCGGGATGAGGGGCCTGCGACTGGCCCGGTTCACATTGGAGGGCGTTGTGAGCGCGGATGGAAGGTCGTCGGTCGACGGGCAATTTGATCAGTCCACCTCGGGCTACGACAATCGGGACGAAACTGCCGCGCGCAATGCCGAAATGCTTGGCAAGATCGACGGTCTCAAGATCGGGACGGGCCAGCTGTTCCTTCAGACGACCGAACAGACGCGCATGGCGCTGTGCATATCCGATCCGAGCCAGCCGGACTGTCCGATCGTCTATTCGAACGAAGCCTTCACCAGGCTGACCGGCTATCCGCGCGAAGAGATCATCGGTCGAAATTGCCGGTTCCTGCAAGGAAGGGGAACGCGAACGGAATCCGTTCGCAAGTTGCGGGCAGCGGTCGAGGCGGAAGAATATGTCGTCGTGGACATCCTCAACTATCGCAAGGACGGATCTGCTTTCTGGAATGCCGTACACGTGGGGCCGATTTACGGAGAGGACGGCGAGCTGGCCTATTTCTTCGGTTCGCAATGGGACATAACCGAGCTGCTGGCGGCGCGCGAAACCATCATTCAGAATGATCGTGTCGCGGAAGAACTGCGCCATCGCACCAACAACCTCTTCGCGGTACTAACGGCCATTGTCCGCCTGTCGGCACGAGGTGCCAGCGACGTTGACGAGTTGTCGCAGAAGATCGAGCGCCGCATCGAAGCGCTTGCCAGCGCGCACAAGGTAAGCCTCGCGGAAGAAGGCCTAAGCGAAGATCGCACCAATCTGCGCAATCTGGTCGAAGCCGTCATGCAGCCTTATCGGAATGCCCATGCAGACCGTATCGAACTGGCTGGCAACCTTGTAGAACTTCCCCGCAAGCATGTGACGCCGCTGGGGCTCACGCTACATGAACTGGCGACGAATGCGCTGAAGTACGGTTCTCTTTCCACGAACGAGGGCAGGGTTCAGATCGACTGGGAAGTCGACGAGGACAGGGTTGTGCTTCATTGGATCGAGCAGGGCGCGGACGATGCGGCGCCGGTCGCTGAAGCGCCTGCGGTAAAGGGCGGCGGATCGGGAAGCCGGCTGATCGAAGGCGTCATCCGGGGCATCCGCGGCACGGTCGAAACGGAGTTCCGGCCCGAAGGTTTTCGCGCGACAATCTGTGTCCCGGCATCGGAGAAAGTCGCCACCTGACCTTCTGCGTTCAGCTATGCTTGCGGGTACGGTACCATTTGGTGAGGACGTATTTCTGTCCTTTGATCACGGGTGTGCCGGCATGAAGCGTATCTTCATTCGGTAGCCCTTCCGGTGTTGCATTGTTCCACACCATCAACACGCCGGGCTTGGGTTCGATGGATGCTCCAACCTCTACGAAATGTGTGTGGCCACCTTCTTCGACCTCATTCAGGAAAGCCATGGCAGTCCAGCAACGCTGGCCGCCGCGCTTGCGTTCGACGTCCCAGTACTCCTGGTCGGTATAGAACCAGTCGTTGTGTGGTTTGAATTCCTGCCCCGGCAGGTATCGCTGGCCCTGTATGTTTTCGCCAACGCTGCCAGGCATACCCAGCAGATCGTCGATCCGGCGGGAAATCGATTTCACGAATGGATCGTGCGGATTGAGATTACCCGAATAGGATGTCCTGAACTTTGCCACATAGGCGGTTTCGTGCAGCTCGCTTGGCCGGGCAACGGCATTGATCATGTGAATGAGGCGGGTGCATTCTTCGGATGAGAGGAAATCGCCCACAGCATAGATCTCTGCGAGGTCCGTGGGAATTTTATAGGCCGCGGGATCGCTATCGAGGCGCTTGCGCACCGATGCACCCACGCGGCGCAGGGCATGCTGATCAGGGACGGGAGCAGTCTTGTTTGTCATGCGGGCCTGTTTAGCAACCGCGGTTTCTGCGACAAGACGCGACTTGCCACATCGTTCCCTGCAGATAGGCTACCGGAAGCAAACCAGGGGACCTTGAAATGTCACGAACCGATGCACGCCGCTATTCGACAGGGGCAATGATCTTTCACTGGCTTATCGCTATCGCGGTAATCGTGAACTGGCGTCTGGCCGAAGCTGCCGAGCATGCCGAGATGCCAGCCAAGGCAGAGATATTTGCGAACCACAAGGCCCTGGGCATTACTATTCTGGCGCTCACCATCGGACGCCTCGCCTGGCGCTGGACGCACCCGGTGCCGCCCTTGCCGAGCGATCTTGCAAAATGGGAAGCGCTGCTGGCCCGCAGTGTGCACATCGTTTTCTACGTGCTTTTGATCGGCTTGCCACTTGGCGGTTGGCTCGCCAATTCGTTTGGCGGCCGCGACATCGATTTCTTCGGCCTGCTCACCATCCCGCCGTTGCCGATCGGTGAAAACGATGGGCTGGCGAGGGCGATATACGGCGTACATACCCTAGGCGGTTCGATCTTCATCTACCTGATCGGCTTGCATATTCTGGGTGCGTTGAAGCACACCTTCTTCGACAGGAATGGCGGTATCTTTCGAATGCTTCCGTTCGGCAAGGTATCTGGTTGAACGATAAGAAAACCCCCGCCGATCGCTCGGCGGGGGCTCTGTCCGGTTCGCTGGAAGCTTACCAGAAGAAGTCGTGGATCACGTCGACGACTTCGCTGCTGTAGATATCGACCAGTACGACATCGTCATAGTATCGCACCCAGCGATAGGGGCCATAGACCTCTGGTAGACGATAGCGCCATGGGTCGTTGATCCAGTAGCGGCTGCCGAAGAACAGGCTGCCAAGACGGAAGCCGATGTTTACGCGGCTGTAGCGGTGATTGCGATAGGGCGAATAATACCGACCCAGGCGGAATACATCGCGGTTGCTATAACGGTAATTGTACCAGTTGTACCGCCGGTTGTCGCGCCATCCGCGGGTGTCCCAACGGTTGTAATCGTGCCAACGCCTGCCATCGTAATAGCGTGCGCGGCGCTGGTCCCGGCGGGCTTCCCGATAACCATCGCGATAGCTGCGGTCCCTTATACGTCGATCTTCGCGGGCGTCGCGCCTGCGTTCATCGACCCGGCCACGGCGATAGGCATCGCGCCGTGCTTCCTGCCGACGCTCGGCGCGATTGCGGTCGCTATAGGTCCGGTTGCGATCACCGCGATAAGTGCGATTGCGCTGCTGCGCTTCACGACGAGCAGAGTTCTGGCGGGACGTTTCCGCCCGACGTTCCGAACGGTTCCAGCTCGGGTTGCCACGGCTTTGCGAAAGATCGGCACGGTTGTCGCCCTGCCATTCCCGCTGCGCCCGGCGCTCGGCTTGCGCTCTTGCCGCTGCGTAATTGCGATTGTCACGCCTTTCGCTGCGCTGCTCGCGCTGCTGCCGCTGCTGGCGTTGAGCCTGCCGGTCCTGGCGCTGCGAACGTCGTTCGCTACGCTGTTGACGCTCGACGCGCTGGGCACGACGCTGCTGCCGCGCTTCCCCGCGATCACCACGGTCTCGCTCGGCGCGTTCACCACGGTCGCGTGATTGCGCTGCGGCTTCAGTTGGAAGGGCAGTGATAGCCATCGCCGCAGCGAGGGCGCTCAGTGCGCTTCCTTTCAATAGCTTATTAAGTTCCATGGAGCGTGTCCTTCCTGCTTCCGCGCCGCTCCACCACTTGCGGCTGGTTTCGATGTCATACTTTGTATCAGATCGGCCTGACCCGACTATGAACCGGCCTGTCGGGCTTTTGTTCATGTTAAGTTGGTCGAAGCTGAACCATGCCAAGTGTGGCACGATTGCGGCCGAGGAGCATTCAATGCCATATGTGCACTACACTCGAGGACGTTCGCGCAGACGCGATCGAAAGACTGATCAACGCCGTTTGCGATCGCAAGTCGCCCCTGCATTCGCCGGTGGTCGCCACAGGCGATGCAGATGCCAGAGTTATGGTATTGCGCGAATTCGACGCCGATGCCTGGACGCTGAGGTTTCACACCGATGCACGTGCTCCGAAAGTGGCTGTCATCGAGGCGGACAATCGCCTTTGCGTGCTGGGTTACGACAAAGCTGAAAAGGTACAGCTTCGTTTGCGGGGCAAGGGCACTATTGCGCGTGACGGTCCGGAGGTAGACGCGGCCTGGGAAGAGAGCACGAATTTCGCGCGGCGATGCTATCTGGGGGAAGGGCCGGGCGCAATATCCGCAGAACCCACTTCGGGGTTGCCGCCGCGTTTCGAAGGGTGCGAACCGGACGACGATGAATTGCTCCCGGCGCGTGAAAATTTCGCAATCCTCAAGATCGAGGTCTTCGAGATCGACTGGTTCAGCCTCGCACATACCGGGCATCGCCGCGCCCTCCTTGGCCGGGAAAGCGCGAAGTGGATCGCGCCATAGGCCAGGCATCGCGATTGGTCAGTGATGAAACTTGAGCCAGAGTGCACAGCACCCTGGCTCAAAACAATTATACTGCCGCTCGCGGCTCACATGGAAGACTTCCGCGTGAGGCGGTCTGACGGATCAACCTGCTTGCTTGATACCGCGCAGGGTGAGGTCGAAGGTCAGGTCTTCGCCCGCAAGCGGGTGGTTTGCATCGACAGTGATGTTCTCTTCGCCGACCTCCGCGATATGAAGCATCATCGGATTGCCATCGGGGCCCTGCGCCTGGAGCGCCATGCCGGGCTGCGGTTCGGGACCTTCGGGCAGCTGCGCACGCGGGATCTGCTGCACGAGATCTTCGCGCCGCTGGCCGAATGCGCTGTCGCAAGGAATGGCGACGGTCTGCTGGTCGCCGACGTCCATGCTCTTCAGGGCTTCCTCGATCTGCGGGAAGGTGTTGCCGGCGCCAAGTTCGATTTCCTGCGGGCCGACCTGCGCGGTTGTGCCGACTTCCTCGCCGTCCGTACGCTTGAGCACGTAGTCGATGGTCACGGTGTCGCCGTTTGTGGGATTGGTCATGTTTGTCCTTGTCGGAATTGATATGTCGAAACATGCGCGTCTCGCATGCTCATGGAACGCGCTCGGGGTCCGAGCGTCTTGAAAGGGAGTCTCGCAACTGAGCACCGGCTAGTCAACGCCAGCGTTTGGGTGCGGGGATGACAATGGGGCAGGGGGCAACTGCATGAACTGGAAGTCATACGGGGTCTGGGCATTACGCGCAGTTGCGCTTTTGCTGGTGGGTGGGTCGCTTCTCAGTACGACCGATCTGAACCAGTGGTGGATCCGCATCTGGGATTTCCCCCGGATCCAGATTCTAATTGCAATGATCGCGACAATGTTCGCGCTGCACCGCTTCGATAAAGCGTGGAGCCCTTGGCTCCCGATCGCGTTGCTCGGGTTTGCGACCTGGCAGTTCTACAGGGTGTTGCCTTACACGCCCCTGGCGAAAACCGAGGTGGCACGCGTCGCTGTCGATCAAACCGACCGGACTGGCTGCTTCACCGCTCTCACATTGAACGTTCTGCAAGACAATC
>CATMNW010000017.1 GCA_950071875.1 uncultured Erythrobacteraceae bacterium
GACTGCCGCTGCGCGCAAGAAGATGATCCGCGTGCCGCTGAAGGAGGGCCGTACCCTTCATCACGACGGCAAGGGTCACTTCGGCGCCGGCAAGGTTACCGTTCGCACCGCGCCCGCTGGTACCGGTATCATCGCCGGTGGTCCAATGCGTGCCGTGTTCGAAAGCCTGGGTGTTGCAGACGTGGTGACCAAGTCGGTCGGCACCTCGAACCCCTACAACATGATCCGCGCCACTTTCGATGCGCTGACCGACCAGACTTCGCCGAAGTCGGTTGCTCAGCGTCGCGGCAAGAAGGTCGCTGACCTTTTGGGCCGTGGTGGCGCCTCGGAGGCCGAGGCTGAAGCCGACGCCGCCGCTATTGCGGAGTAAGAGACGATGGCCAAAGCAAAGACCGTCAAGATCAAGCAGATCGGATCGCCGATTCGCCGTCCGGAAAGCCAGCGCCAGATCCTTATCGGTCTCGGGCTGAACAAGATGCACAAGGTCGTCGAACGCCAGGACACCCCCGAGGTGCGCGGCGCGATCGCCAAGATCCCGCATCTGGTGACCGTGGTCGATTGAGACCCGTTCACAGCGTGAAACATGGAAAACCCCGGCCATTGTGTCGGGGTTTTTCGCATCTGGGGCTGTTATAATTTGCAATAGCCGGGAGAGCATAGCTTCCGTGCTCTCGTATCGGTTGGGCCGTCTGTTCGGTAAGCTCCGAGGGTCTGGGCGCTACTGAAGAGGCGCGGACCATTCGCGTGTGAAAAGTACCTCTTTATGAACCCCAGCAAAAGCGGATTGGGGGTCGACACCAGCGTGATTTCCGATTATTGGGCCCGCTTCCCAAAAGCGCGAACCCCGTAATGGGGCGTTAGAAAGCGAAAGCGAGTGCACTATGAAACTTAATGATATCCGTGACAATTCCGGCGCCCGTAAAGAGCGGATGCGCGTTGGCCGTGGCATCGGCTCGGGCAAGGGTAAAACCGGCGGTCGTGGCCAGAAGGGCCAAAAGAGCCGTTCGGGCGTAGCCATCAAGGGCTTCGAAGGCGGCCAGATGCCGCTTCACATGCGCCTGCCGAAGCGTGGCTTCAACAACCCGTTTGGCAAGGATTTCGCCGAAGTGAACATCGGCATGGTCCAGAAGTTCATCGACGCCAAGAAGCTCGACGCCAAGGGTGTGCTCGATCACGAGGCTCTCCAGGCTGCGGGCCTCGCACGTGGCGGCAAGGACGGCGTACGCCTGCTGGGCAAGGGTGAACTGACGACCAAGCTTAGCTTCAAGGTTGCTGGCGCATCCAAGGGTGCGATCGAGGCAGTCGAAAAGGCCGGCGGCAAGGTCGAAGTAATCCCTGCTGCGAAGCCGGAAGCCGAGAAAAAGGCTGAACGGACCGCCGCAAACAAGGCCAAGAAGGCAAAGTAAGCGGGAAAATTCGGGGGCGGGGTTCGACATTCCGCTCCCCCTTTCCTATCTAGCCTTCTGCGTGCCGGGAGGGACCGGCGGTAATCCAGGATTGAACAGTTTCCCATGGCATCACGCGCCGACAATATCGCGAGCAACATGAGCCTCGCAAATTTCTCCAAGGCTACTGAGTTGAAGAACCGTATCTGGTTCACCATCGGTGCCTTGATCGTGTTTCGCTTCCTCAGCTTTGTTCCGCTTCCGGGCGTGAACCCGCTGATCCTGGGCGATCTGTACGATCAGACACGGGGCGGTATTCTCGACCTCTTCAACACTTTCTCGGGCGGCAGCCTGGAGCGCATGAGCCTTATCGCGCTCGGCGTCATGCCCTATATCACCGCATCGATCGTCGTGCAGCTGGCTGCGGCGCTTCACCCTTCGTTGGCTGCCCTCAAGAAAGAAGGCACCGTCGGCCGGCAGAAGCTTAACCAGTACACGCGCTATGGCACGGTATTCCTGTGCGCCATCCAAGGCTGGTTCCTGGCCTCCGGCCTTGAAAGCTTCGGTGCGCAAAGCGGCATGCAAGCGGTTGTCGACCCCGGCATCATGTTCCGCGTAGGGGCTGTCATCAGTCTTGTCGGCGGAACGATGTTCCTTTTGTGGCTGGGCGAGCAGATCACGAGCCGTGGCATCGGAAACGGGGTTTCCCTGATCATCATGGCCGGCATCGTGGCCCAGTTCCCGACTTTCGTTTCGAATCTCGGATCAGGATACTCGGAAGGTTCGATCGCCACCGGTATCATCGTCGGCCTGATCGCCATGGTCATCATCCTGATCCTCGTCATCTGTTTCATGGAACGTGCCCAGCGTCGCTTGCTGATCCAGTATCCCAAGCGCGCGACGCAGCGCGGCATGATGCAGGCAGACCGCTCGCACCTCCCGCTGAAGCTCAACACCGCCGGTGTGATACCGCCGATTTTCGCCAGTTCGCTGCTGCTTTTGCCGCTGACGATTACGCAGTTTGCCGGGAATTCGGTCGATACCGAGAGCACCACCGGTTCGCTGCTGCAGTCGACGCTGCAATATCTCCAGCACGGTCAGCCGCTCTACATGGCTCTCTATGCCGTCGGTATCATCTTCTTCTGCTTCTTCTACACGGCGATCGTCTTCAATCCGGAAGAGACCGCGGAGAACCTGAAGAAGAACGGTGGGTTCATCCCGGGAATCCGTCCCGGCAAGCGCACCGAGGAATATCTCGACTATGTGCTGACCCGCATTACCGTGATCGGTGCGATCTACCTGACGATTGTCTGTGTCTTGCCGGAATACATGATTGCGCAAACCGGTGTTCCGCTGTTTCTTGGTGGCACCAGCCTGCTTATCGTGGTGAACGTCACGGTGGATACGATCAGCCAGATCCAGTCGCACCTGCTCGCGCATCAGTATGGCGATTTGATCAAGAAGGCCAAGCTCAAGGGGCGCATGCGCTAAAGCGCAGTCGGCGCAAAGGGGACGTTACGCAATGGACATCATCCTTCTGGGGCCCCCGGGGGCGGGCAAGGGCACACAGGCACAGCGGCTCGTGCAACATCACGGAATGCTGCAGCTTTCGACCGGTGATATGCTGCGGGAAACGCGCAAGGCCGATACCGAGCTTGGTCGCAAGGTTGCGGACATCATGGATTCGGGCGCGCTGGTTTCCGACGATATCGTATCTGCGATGATCGACGCGAAGCTGGAAGACATGGGTCCTGAAATCGGCGCCATTTTCGATGGCTATCCGCGCACTGCCGCCCAAGCCGGCCAGCTGGACGAAATCCTTGCCAGGCACGGCCGCAAGCTCGATCACGTGATCGAACTGGAAGTCAATGAGGATGCCCTCGTTGAACGTATTACCGGACGGTACACCTGCGCTAATTGCGGCGAAGGGTATCACGAAGCGTTCAAGCAACCCGAAACCGACGGTGTCTGCGACAAATGCGGCTCGACCGAATTCAAGCGCCGCGCTGATGACACCGAAGAGACCGTTCGGCATCGCATGCAGGTCTACCGCAGCGAAACGGCGCCTATTTTGCCGGGCTATGAATCCCGGGACATCGTTTCACGCGTCGATGGCATGGGTGCGATCGACGATGTGACGCACGCGATCGACGCTATACTCACACGCTAGAACAGCCCCAGCTTTCCAATATTTTCGGATTGGCCTAGGACCACCTCCAGACATCTGGAGGAAAGGTCAAATGCGTTCCACCCCCACCATTTTTCTAGCCATCGCCGCGCTTGCTGGCGCATCGCCGCTTGCGGCAAAGGTTGCAGAAACCAGCGATAACGGATTTGTCACGCAGGATCTTGCGGAAGTGGCGGCAACGCCGATGGAAACCTGGCTCGCCCTGATCAAGCCGGGTAATTGGTGGAGTGACGAACACACTTGGTCGGCCGATGCATCCAACATGATGTTGACGCCACAGGCTGGCGGTTGCTTTTGCGAACGCGTGCCGGGTGAAGATCGCGCTGACGGCTTCTCTTTGGATGGCAGCGTCCAACACATGAGCGTGATCCAGGCCTATCCTTTGCGCGCGTTGCGTATGCGTGGGGGACTTGGGCCCCTGCAGGGTGAGCCGGCCACCGGAGTGCTCACGATTTCTCTGGAAGAGATTGATGGAGGGACAAGAATTCGTTGGGAATACGTGGTTGGCGGTTACATGCGCTACGATGTCGATACAATCTCGAAGGCTGTCGACGGCGTGATGAGCCAGCAACTGGCGGGCTTGCGGGATCTGCTAGGGCCGCTCGGCACTGTCGATACAGCGAGCGATGAAAGCGCCGAGGAAGCGGAACCGACAATCGAGGCACAGATTGATGCCATGCTAGATCCCCAATAGCGTCACCTGAGCCTATTCAGAGTCCGGATGCCCGAACTCTCCGGCGGGGGAGCGCCCCAAGCCAGTGGAGAAACATATGGCATCCGTCCACGATCAACCGGTCGACCTCGACACGTTCATGGAAGGCGTCGAGAAGCGCAATCCGGGGCAAACCGAATTTATCCAGGCCGTGCAGGAAGTGGCGCAGGATGTGTTCGACTTCACGCAGGACAAGCAGGAATATCACGAGGCGCAAATCCTGCGCCGTATCGCCGAGCCCGACCGGATCGTCAGTTTCCGGGTCTGCTGGGAAGACGATGATCACAACATCCGCGTAGAGCGTGGGTGGAGGGTCCAGAACAACAATGCCATCGGGCCCTACAAGGGTGGCATCCGCTTCCATTCATCCGTGAACGAAAGCGTCCTGAAGTTCCTCGCATTCGAGCAGACCTTCAAGAACTCGCTGACCGGGTTGCCAATGGGCGGCGGAAAGGGCGGGTCGAACTTCGATCCGAAGGGCAAGAGCGACAGCGAGATCATGCGGTTCTGCCAAAGCTTCATGACCGAACTCCAGCGCCATATCGGCCCCGATATTGATGTACCGGCAGGTGATATCGGCGTGGGCGCGCGCGAGATCGGTTACCTGTTCGGCCAGTACAAGCGCATCACAAACCGCTGGGAAGGTGTCCTGACCGGCAAGGGCACGGAATACGGCGGATCGAAAATGCGCCCCGAAGCGACTGGTGACGGTGCGGTCTATTTCCTTCGCAGCATGCTCCAGCACGCCGGAGAGGACATCGAAGGCAAGACCGCTGTCATTTCTGGCGCCGGCAATGTCGCAACACATGCGGCAGAAAAGCTGGTGGATCTTGGCGGCAAGGTCCTGACCATGTCCGACAGCGATGGGTTCATCCACGATCCCGACGGGATCGACCGAGACAAGATCGATTGGATCAAGTGCCTGAAGAATGAACGTCGCGGCCGGATCAAGGAATACGTCGAGGAGTTTTCCGGTGCGTCCTATCACGAAGGCAAGCGGCCATGGGACGTGGAATGCGATCTGGCGATGCCATGCGCAACGCAGAACGAACTGAATGAAGACAACGCAAGATCACTGGTCGAGAACGGCTGCATGGCTCTGGCCGAAGGCGCCAACATGCCGACGACGCTTGAAGGAGGGAAAGTCTTTCACGACGCGCAAATCATGTATGGGCCCGGCAAGGCGGCCAATGCTGGAGGGGTGGCGGTCTCGGGCCTCGAGATGAGCCAGAATGCGGAACGCATCAGTTGGGAAAGCGACAGGCTTGGCGATATGCTGACCGAACTGATGGAAGGCATTCACGACAAATGTGTGGAGTATGGCGAGAAAGATGGCGCTGTAGATTACGTTCGCGGTGCCAACATTGCGGGTTTCAAGAAGGTCGCAGACGCGATGCTCGCCTTCGGAGTGATGTAGGAATTCGTCGGATTTTTCCAATCTGTCCAACCTGAGCACGGGGCAAGCACTTCCGAGCGCGATTGGACGCGCGTCTGAGGGGATATGCTATGCAATTCAGTGCGTTTGCGACCGCTGTCGCGGGTTCGGTTCTCTTGGCCGGTATCGCCAGTACCGGATACAGTCAGGGAAAAGGGGCCAATCCGCCGGAGATGGTGTGCCGCGCGGCGTTCGGTGTTGCCAGCATGATGGAAGAAGATGGCGAAAGATTTTCCAATGCAGAGTCTGATTGGGCGACGGCCATAACCTCGGAGGCTGAACTGGCCGCTTGCGAACGTCCGCCGAAAAGCCTTCTGCTGCGATCGCATGCGATGCTTTATGACGACGGCAATCCCGATACGCGCAGCATTGCCGAGCAGGTGGCAGATTACCTGAAAAAGTCGACCGCACCCGACAAGCGTTTTGGTTGGGTCATGCCGCTGATGAATGGTGTGTATGGCAAGCCCTACGGACGCACCGCTCTCTACTGGCTCGAACACGCAGCGGAAATCGGCGATCCGCAAGCGGTATACGAACTGGGTGGAATGTACCGAATGGGCGGGTTCCATATCCCGAAAGACCAGCAAAAGGCCGTGGCGCTCGAAAGACAGGCAGCCGAACTTGGTTCCGCGATCAGCATGTATGCGCTGGGAGTGCGTTACCTCAATGGCGACCAGGTGGCGCGGGATACCAAGCAGGGCCTGGCTTACATGACCAAGGCCGCCGAATACGGCTACGAAGAAGCGCCTTTCATGCTGGCGACCCTCTATGACGATGGCGGTAGGGGCACAACCTACGGAATTAGGCCAAACGCCAGGAAGGCCAAACAGTACGCGCTGGTCGCAGCCGAAGCAGGCAATGTAGATGCCATGATGCTCTATGTTAGCATGCTGCTGCGCGACCCGAAGAGCCTGCGGCACGAGGACGAGGTGTTCTACTGGCTCGACCGTGCAGTCGCATCGGGAGACGCCAAGGCGAATGAGATCATCGCCCAAGTGGGGCCGCGTTTACGAGCGAATTACCGCGAAGCCAACGAGGCACGCAATGCGGCGAAAAAGGCCAGGCGCGACGAAATTCTCGACGGCCTGTTCAAGGTTTGTCCGACGGAAACCCGGTGCACGACATTCCGCGACCAATATGGCAACGTTGCCTGGAAAACTTGCGGTGACTTCCGCAACTATGCGCGATGCGAGTGACCGGGGACTGATAGAGGGTGGGGTGGCCTTTGACTTACCGGACCGCCCGACTATATTGGATGACAGATCGCGGGCCGCGCATGTCTTAGTGGCATCGCGTCATCGCGTGCGCTGGCCTGTTGACGCAGCTGGCGAATCCTACTAAGCGCGCCATTCATTCGACATTGCGGTGAGTCCGGCAGGCGGCAGCCTATTGTGCGCCATCCGGACCTTTTGCGTTAGGCAGGGCGCTGCGGTCGTAGAATGAATTGAGCGATGAGATAGGGTGTGCCGAACCGATCGGCCCCTGTGGAGCATGGAGAAGTAAGTGGCTCGTATTGCCGGGATTAACATCCCCACCAACAAGCGCGTTATTATCGCGCTTACCTATATTCACGGTATCGGCCGTACCAAGGCCGTGGAGATTGCCGACAAACTCGGTATCGATCACAAGACCCGTGTCCAGGACCTGACCGACGAGGAAGTCCTGCGCATCCGTGAAACGATCGACGCCGATTTCACCGTGGAAGGCGACCTTCGCCGCGAAACGGCGATGAACATCAAGCGTCTCATGGACCTCAAGTCCTACCGCGGTCTGCGTCACCGTGCCGGTCTGCCCGTTCGCGGCCAGCGCACTCACACCAACGCCCGTACCCGCAAGGGCAAGGCCAAGCCGATCGCCGGCAAGAAGAAGTAAGCTTCGGCTAGTCCGAACGCTTTTCCCTTCTTGATAGATTAGAGGAACACGAAACCATGGCACGCGAACCCGGCCGCGTTAGGCGCCGCGACAAAAAGAACATTTCGAGCGGTGTTGCGCACATCAACGCCAGCTTCAACAACACGATGATCACCATCACCGACGCGCAGGGCAATGCGATCAGCTGGTCCAGCGCCGGCATGATGGGCTTCAAGGGCAGCCGCAAGTCGACTCCCTATGCAGCTCAGGTTGCCGCCGACGATGCAGGCCGCAAGGCTGCCGAACACGGCGTCCGCACCCTCGAGGTCGAAGTGAAGGGCCCGGGTTCGGGCCGTGAAAGCGCGCTGCGCGGTCTCGCCGCAGTCGGTTTCACGATCACTTCGATCCGCGACGTGACGCCGATCCCGCACAACGGGGTCCGTCCTTCCAAGCGTCGTCGCGTCTGATCCGTACCTGCCTGGCGGCCTAGATTATCTAGGTCGCCGACACCCTTTCACGGACCGGATGCTCCTTCAAAGAGCTCCGGTCCCGCCCGCATCCGAACCAGGGGATTTTCATGTCCGTCAACATCAAGAACTGGCAGGAACTCAAGAAACCCAATGTCCTTGATATCAAGGAATCCGGCGACAAGGCCCGCAAGGCGACCTTCGTTGCAGAACCTCTCGAGCGCGGCTTCGGCCTGACGCTCGGCAATGCCTTGCGTCGCGTGCTTCTGAGCTCGCTGCAGGGTGCTGCGATCACCTCGATCAAGATCGAGAACGTCCTTCACGAATTCAGCAGCCTTGCCGGCGTGCGCGAAGACGTGACCGATATCGTCCTCAACGTGAAGCAGATCGCGCTGAAGATGGAAGGCGAAGGCATGAAGCGACTCCAGCTTTCGGCAACGGGACCGGGCGAAGTAAAGGCCGGCGACATTGCCGTGTCGGGCGACATCGAGATCATGAACAAGGATCTCGTAATCTGCCACCTCGATGAAGGTGCGACGCTTAACATGGAACTGACCGCGGACGCGGGCAAAGGCTATCGCCCGGCCGTGCAGAACCGCCCTGCAGACGCGCCGATCGGCCTGATCCCGGTCGACAGCCTGTATTCGCCGGTCCGCCAGGTGAGCTACAAGGTCGAGAACGCCCGCGTCGGTCAGGAGCTGGACTACGACAAGCTCTCTCTGACCATCGAAACCGACGGCACCGTCACCCCGGAAGACGCCGTGGCCTATGCCGCGCGCATCCTCCAGGACCAGCTGACGCTGTTCGTCCACTTCGAAGACGGTATCCCGCAGCCGACCTCGGCCATGATCGGCCAGGCTGCAGAGCCGCAGGAAAGCGACACCAATCAGCTCAACCGCTACCTTCTCAAGAAGGTCGACGAGCTGGAACTGTCGGTCCGTTCGGCAAACTGCCTCAAGAACGACAACATCATCTACATCGGTGACCTGGTCCAGAAGACCGAGGCCGAGATGCTCCGCACGCCGAACTTCGGTCGCAAGAGCCTCAACGAGATCAAGGAAGTGCTCTCGTCGATGGGTCTGCGCCTCGGAATGGACATCCCCGGCTGGCCGCCGGAGAACATCGAGGAAATGGCCAAGAAGCTCGAACAAGAGCTGTTGGGCTAAGACCTCGCACACGGGAATGGGCCGGACCCGCTAATCCGGCCCGTACCGGGCTACCTAGAACGGGCCCCTTACGAACGAAGGAAGAGTTACAATGCGTCATAAAATTTCTGGCCGTAAGCTTCAGCGCAAGACCGGCCATCGCCACGCAATGCTTCGCAACATGGCTGCCGCGCTGATCAAGCACGAGCAGATCATGACTACGCTTCCCAAGGCGAAGGAAATGCGTCCCTACATCGAAAAGCTGATCACGCTGGCAAAGCGTGGCGGCCTGTCGAACCGTCGCCTCGCCATGAGCCGCTTGCAGGACGAAACACAGCTCAAGAAGCTGTTCGACATTCTGGCAGAGCGTTACGCCGACCGCGAAGGTGGTTACACCCGCGTGATCAAGGCAGGTTACCGCGGCAGCGATGCTGCGCAGATGGCCGTGATCGAACTGGTCGACCGTGACGAAGACGCGAAGGGCCAGGATTCGGGTCCGGTGATGAGTGAAGAAGAATTCGAAGACGCGTAAGCGCCTTTGCATCGAAACAAACGGGGCCGGGAGG
This sequence comes from uncultured Erythrobacteraceae bacterium, assembly GCA_950071875.1. Classification (GTDB taxonomy): domain Bacteria; phylum Pseudomonadota; class Alphaproteobacteria; order Sphingomonadales; family Sphingomonadaceae; genus Qipengyuania. Next base: position 9,750 of record CATMNW010000017.1, read on the forward strand.
GAAACCTTCCGGCCCTTTTGGTTGGCGCATCGGTAAAGCCGTGCCACAAGACAATCATGATCAGACATGCCTTTGCAGCCGCTATGCTGCTCGCCACCGTTCCACTTGCCGCCCAGTCGACCACCCAGGATGAACTCGATGCCCGGCACGACCGGGCGCTGGCGGCGGGATACAAGGCGCTGTTCCTGTGCAGCGCGATTGCCAATGCCGAGCGCAATGGCGCGACGCGCACGCCCGAGAGCGTGGAAGCGTGGGAGCTCACCGGGATCCAGGCGCCGCTCGACGATCTGGTGGGGGACATGCCCTACCAAATCAGCCGTGACCGCGAGGGCGAGCTGGCCAGTGTCACGGTGGAATGGGCGGATGACATGCGACCGCGCATGGCAGTGCACGATTCACGCATGGGCTGCTCGCAGCTGCCGATCGACGGCGTACCCGTGCCGATCGCGACCAAGCGCCCGGCCGAAACTATTGATCGCGCGCCGCTGGTTGCGCCGCCGTCCGAACTCGCCGAGATCTCGTCGCGTGCTCTCGATGGCGGTTACGGAGATGGCACGCGAACAACGGCCGTGCTGGCAATGCGCGATGGGGAACTGCTCGGCGAGGCCTATGCAGACGATTTCGGGCCCGCCATTCCGCAACGTACCTGGTCGGTCGCGAAGAGCATTGCCGCAACGTTAGTCGGGGCGGCGGTAGAACGCGGCGAGGCGGATGTCAGCAAGCGTGCCGGGCTTGGTCTCTATTTCAACGATCGCCGCAAACTTATTACCATCGATAATCTTCTGCGCATGGCTTCGGGGCGCTATTCGGACACGGCGGGCAATCGCACCGATCCGCTCTATTTCGGCGGTGCGACGGTGACCGAAAGCGCGCTGCACTGGCCGCTCCTCCACCAGCCGGGGACCGTCTATCGCTATGCCAATAACGATACGCTGGCAGCGGTGAAGGCGGTCGAGGCGAGCTTCGCCGACCACCCGCCGGCTCAATTGCTCGCGATGCTGGGGATGGAAGATACCGTTGCCGAGACCGACTGGCGCGGCGATTACATCCTCTCCTCGCAGGTCTGGTCGACCGCGCGCGATCTGGCGAGGCTTGGCCAGCTCTATCTCGATGATGGCATTCTGCCTTCGGGCGACCGTGTCCTCCCCGAAGGCTGGGTCGATTACGTGTCGGCGCCTTCGGGTCCTCAGCCCGATGGCCCGTTCGGCTATGGCGCGGGGTTCTGGCTATTCAACAAGTCGGATGGAGTGCCGGGCGATACCTTTGCCGCCATGGGCAATCGCGGCCAGTATGTCGTGATCGTCCCCAGCCTGAACGTGGTGATCGTCCGACGAGGAGAGGACCCAAGCGGATCGCGCTTCGATATCGCGGCATTCACGCGCGATGTGCTTGAAACGCTTGCAGAATAACTGTTCATAAAAAAGAGGCATTAGCTGAACAATGGCTGTAGCCGGGGTTCAGCGTCACCTCAGTACGAATCATCTAGAACCCTTCTCATAGCCGAGGCAGTCCCGCCGCGGCCCCGAATGAGGAGGACCTCGATATGAAACAGTTTACCAAGACGTTCGCGAAAGGTGGGATCGCAACGGCTGCCGTCGGCGCGATGGCGCTGGCAGGCGCCGCCCCGGCACAGGCCCGCGGTGACGACGGAATATCCGTCGGCGAAGTCATCGCCGGCGCCATTGTGATCGGCGGGATCGCCGCTGTCGCCAGCGCCGCGAGCAAGGACCGGGATTATTACCGCGGCGGACGCTATTATCGCGATGGCCGGTATTACCGTGACGGCAACGACTATCGCCGCCATGCCTACCGTACTCGCGGTGGCCCTCGCGGAGCGGTCGAACGCTGCGTCGGCGCTGCCAAGGGCCAGGCCACCCGCTATGGCTATAACTACGCCCAGGTAACGGACATCCGCGATGTCGACGACACCCGCTACGGCTGGCGTGTGAAAGGCCGCGTCGTGGTCGACGGCCACAGAGGATATTATAACAGCCGCTACGATCGGCGCGGACGTTACGATCGCGGATACAACGATCGGGATAGCGGAAGCTTCACTTGCTATGTCGAACGCGGCCGGGTCCGCGACATCGACTTCAGCGGTATTCGCGGACTTCGCTAACCCATAATTCATCCACCAGGGCGGTTCAGGCTTGATATAGCCTGGACCGCCTACTTATTCGCAGTCGATCATCGCGTGCCGAACTGAGGTGCGCATTACGGGGTACAGGACCATGCCGTCCATCAAGACACTTTATGCTGCGCCTGCTCTGCTTGCCGCGGTTTCCATGACCGCAATGCCGGTGCAGGCAGCCGATCTTCCCGCGCCGATCGCAGCCGCTACCGACTATGCGCACGCTCCCGCATGGGCTCCGGGTGACGATAGTGTCGCCAATCATCGCTACTATCGCCATCGTCGTCATCGCGGTGTCGGCGCAGGCGATATCCTTGCCGGCATTTTGATTATCGGCGGCATAGCAGCAGTGGCCAATGCAGCGAAGGGGTCGCAAGACCGGTATCCTGAACGCGACAGCCGCTATCCGGACCTGCGACGAGGTGATTATAGATATGACGACGCGCGCGGGATCGACCGCGCCGTGTCGATGTGCGTGGGAGAGATCGAACGCAATCAGCGGGTCGACACCGTCGATACCGCGAACCGCGATGCCCGGGGCTGGAACGTAACCGGCTCGCTTTACAACGGCCAACGCTTCTCCTGCTCCATTGGCGATGACGGTCGGATCGAGGCAATCGATTTCGGTTCGGGCGACGTTGGATACGGCTTGGATGATGAAGCAGGCGGGGCTTACGATTATCAGGCCAGCCCTGCCGAGGATCGCCAATATGACGACGATTACTATGCTGCCGTGCGCGCCCGCAACGATGGCGCGCAGCCGGCATATCCCGGTGGTCCGTTGCCGGGCGAAGAGATCGACGACCTCGATGCAGAGAGCAACGCCGGCACAGGCTATCGCTAGGGATAGCTAGTTCCGCTTGTAAGCGGGCAGGGCCAGGTTCCAACCGATCGCGGCGACCCTCAGGCTGAAACCTGCTGCCGTCGCGATCAACCACGTCCATTCGCGCTGCAATCCGGCCAGATCGCCTAGAACGGTAACGCTGGCCGAAAGGGCAGCCGCCGTCACATAGAGTTCCGGGCGCATCAGGATCGACGGACGTCCGGCCACCACGTCCCTGATGATCCCGCCTACGCAGCCGGTGATCACGCCCATCACGATCGCCGGCGTTGGCGGCACGCCATACTGCAGCGCCTTGGCCGAACCCAGAACCGCATAGGCTGCCAAGCCAAGGCCATCGGCGACCGAAAGGAAGCGGCCCTCAAGCCAGCGCGTCGGCGTGAACCAGGTGAACAGTGCGACGCCAAGGCATACAACCGCTACCCACGCGTCATGGATCCAGAACACGGGCGCGCCGATAAGAAGATCGCGCACGGTGCCGCCACCAACGCCGGTCATCAGCGCGAAGAAGGCCAGTGTGACGAATGTCTGCCGTTCCTTCGCCGCGACCAGGGCCCCGGTGAGCGCGAAAATCGCGACCCCGGCAAGATCGAGCCAGTCGAGCAAGGGAGTGAAAATCTCGGCGTTCACTTTGCGATCCCGCTGAACTTGCGGCGGCGGAACATAAGTGCGCAACCAAGCAAGGCGCCGACTACCGACAGGATTGCGAACAGGATCAGAACCGGATGGCTCGTGTCCTCGCGGGTCTTCAGGTCCATGATATGCAGCCCCCAGACGAAATCGAAGGTTCGCCACCAAGCAGTGCGTACAGCCTCGATATTCCCTGTCTCGGTGCCAACGTAGACATGGGTGCCATCCGCCAGCGCGACCTGCCAGACGGGCAGTTCGCGGCGGAAATCGAACGGGACGCTGTCGGCATCGAAGCGCGCGGTATTGGCCACCTTGTCACCACCGACGATCTGTTCGGCCACGAGCAGCCGCGCTTCGACCTCCGACAAGGGGCCCATCGCGCTTCCGTCTGGCCGGAAGCGTGCGCTTGTACCGTCCATGTAGAGAATGCGTGTGATGGTTTCGCCCCGTTCCACCTGCGTGGTGACACTGCGCACCGGTCTGGTAGATTCTGCTGGCAGCGAAACTGCTATCTGCGTGTCGGCGGGAAGAGCGCGTTCCTGCACTTCCTTGCGCAGGTGGTTGCCGCGCACTTCCTCGATCGGTTTGATAACCATTACCAACCCGGTCACGGTCCACATCAGGATGGGCACGCCAACCAGCCAGCCCAGCCAGATATGCCAGCGGGCGAAGCGCTGCATGATGCGCTGTTTTCCCATCGTGAAACGGCCTCCTAGCCGTGCAGAATTGAACCGATTGCCTCGGCTGCGGCAATGCAATCGAGGTCCGCCCACCTGCGCGATATGACCTGCATGCCGCAAGGTAGTCCGCCGGTTTCACCCACAGGAAGAACGGTGGAGGGTAGGTTGGGATAGGTGGCAAGACCCGCCCAGCATAGCGCGGACCCGCCGGGTTGCTCCGCGCCGTTTATGGTCAGCGTACCGTCGAACACGCGGCCTTTTCGATGGGGGACCGCCAGCACTGGTGCGGGCGGAGCAAGAACGTAATCGTATGTTTCGAACAGGACGCTCCACGCATTCTCGTTGCGGGCTTGTGCGTCGAGCATATCGAACCAGTCGGTAGCAGTCGCGCGCTGCCCGTCGGGGCCGGGCATTCCGCGCGCCATGGCGACATTGAGCATCCGCATGTACTGCGCTTGCTGACCGGCAAGGTCGGGCAAGAGATCGCTGGCCCGGTCCACACGTATGCCCGATCTTTCCATTTCCGATGCTGCCGCTTCGATCGGTCCGCGCACCGCGTCATCGGTCGGACAGGACGGATGGTCGATCAGCAGGAGGAAACGGCATTCGCCGATGCTCTTATCGCGCCTTTTTGTCGGGATCGTCTGCGTCAATTTCATCAGGATGCGGAGATCGGCAGCATTGCGGGCGATCGGCCCGGCTATAGAAAGCGCGCCGCCATGACCATCGCGCCTAGCCATCAGCGGGTGTTCGTGCCCATGCTTCGAGACCAGCCCCCAACTGGATTTGTGGCCCCAGACGCCGCAGAAATGTGCTGGAACGCGCACGGACCCGCCGATGTCGGTGCCGAACTCGCAGGGCACCATTCCGCTTGCGACGGCGGCAGCGGACCCTCCCGACGATCCTCCGGGTGTTCGATCATGATCGTGCGGATTGTTGGTCCGGCCATATACGGGATTGTTCGACTGCCAATCCGCAAGGTCGGGCGGTACGTTGGTCTTCCCGATCAGGATGGCCCCCGCGGCCTTGAGCTGTGCAACGACCTTCGCATCCCGGGTCGCGATGTTTTCTGCATGCGCTTCATGCCCCCAGCAGGTGGGCAGTCCTGCAATGTCGAAGCTTTCCTTGATCGTCATGGGTACGCCGAACAGCGGCTGGTCGGTTCGCGGCCCCGTTTCTGTAATCGCTCGCGCCTGTTCGAGTGCGCGATCGAAATCCGTAACCACGACGGCGTTGATATGGGCATCGTGATGCTCGATCCGCGAAATCGCTGCCTCAACCGCTTCTGTCGGCGAATATTCGCCATCGCGGATTGCCTGCGCTGTCTGGAGGGCCCCGGGCTTCTTCGTCAGTCGCGGATAGACCATCACATTCTCCCTTGCCGCATAATGTCGGGCAAGGAAGCTCCACGGTCAATCGGCGTGTTGATCAGGCGCGGCCCTCACTCGCGATTTGCGACAATCTCCTGGCCATTCTGTGTCAGGGTGACCGAAACGATACGTCCATCGGAGTTGCGGTTGAATGCCAGCTGGGCATCGACGACCTTCAGGAAAAACCTGTCGGGACCGGAAGCGAAGACCGGGAACGCATCCTGACCGGTCGCCTGTGTGACCAGCTGGCCATCCTCTTCGCGGAAAGCGATCTTGAAATTTTCGGTCACGGTATAAGTGCCGGTATACTCCGCCAGGTTTATCCCGCTGGTGTCGATCTCTGTCCGCTCCTGAGCCAGCGTTACATCACCGCCCCGGGCAAGAGTGGTCAGATGCATGCCGATTTCGTTGGCTGCCCCGCCGTTGAGATTGGCGAGGACCACTACCGAAATTTCACGATCGGGGTCATAGCCGAGCCATGCGTTGAACCCTTCGATACCGCCCCCGTGCCAGATCAAGGTGCCGTCTTCACCTTCGAGCACGAAAAGTCCCATGGCAGCAGAAGAGTTGTGCACCGCTTCGATGGCAGGTCTGGTCATTTCTGCCAGGCTTTCGGGTTTCAGCACATCGCCCCCATAAAGGCCCCGCTGCCATTTCACCAGGTCGGTCGTTGTGGAATAAAGCGCGCCCGCTCCCTGCGGGATACCCATGTCGACGTAATCTGCATTCACGATACCGGTTTTCGATGGCGAGTATCCGTCCGCCCTGCGCGGCACGATGGCGCTGGTCACGTCGATCGCGGTATTGGTCATCCCGAGTGGCGCGAAGATATTCTCGGTCACGAACTCGGCATATGGCTGGCCACTGACATCTTCGATCACGGCAGTCAGCAGCAGGAAGCCCGAATTCGAGTAGGCAAACTTCTCGCCCGGCGCGAATTCCAAGGGCAAATCGGAAAATCGCGCAATGATTTCCTCGCGCGTCGTTGGCAGATACTTCCATGTGCCGAAGTCTTCGAGACTGGTTACATTCGGAATTCCCGAGGTATGGTTCAGCAAATGGCGCAGCGTCACCCCGGCCCAGCTTTCCGGCGTGTCGGCCAGATAGGTGCCGACCGGCTGGTCCAGATCGAGCGCACCACGTTCCTGCAACATCAGGATGGACGCGGCGGTGAATTGCTTGGTGACGGAACCGATCCGGAATTTCGTGTCGGTGGTGTTCGCAATGCCCCATTCCAGATCGGCGGAACCATAGGCTTTGTCGAAAAGCACTTCATCGCCGATCGCGACAAGCGCGGTGCCCATGTATTTCTCGTGGGAGGCTGAAGCCTGAACCACCTGGTCCATGCGCGCTGCATCCTGCGCTGACGCAGAGCCGGTCGATAATAGGATCGCCAAGGGCGAAAGGACGAGCGCGGCGCGGCGAAATGTGATCAAGTTAGCCTCCCATGTGACTTACATGAATAATACACCAAGCGGAGCCAAGTTCAACCTGCAGGAGTGTACCCTTCAAGTCGTCTGTCGAGCCTTGCCGGTCGCCAGTCCGATGGCCAGGCCGAACCCAAGTATAGGGGCCGCGCCGTAACCGATCAGAATGCTCGGGTAGTTGGAGAAGACCGCAGCGAGCGTGAAGCCGAAGAGGCAACCGGCAAGCGCATGACGGACGCGGCGCTCTGCATTGATCCCATGGGCGATAATCAGGAACCCGGCGAGGAGGGCGAAGGCGAGGGCCAGAGCGGCTAAAGGTTGCTGAAAAGCCAGGGAGACCAGAACCCGCTCGACAAAGGGTTGTGCGGGCAATTCACCGCGTAAGGCAGCCACCATACTGGCAAACAGCGCAATCCCCGCAACCGGCACCAGCCTCCAGTCCTTGTTCGCATTGTATAGACCCACAGCGGACAGCATCACTGCCAGCGCGGTGGCGGCATCGGGCTGGAGCGATGCGGCGAGCAGCGCGGCGAGAAGCATGGGCGGGGCGTATTCTTCGTCGCGAGCGGCAAGGACGACGAACGCAAACAGGAACAGCGCCCCGCTATGCAGGGCGAACGGTCCCACCGGCAACCAGCGGGCGATCCCGTTCAAGTAAGGCCCGCTGGCAAGCGGTATGAAAAGGAGCACAATCAGCGTCGCTGCGAAGATACGCTTCGCTTTGGTGTCCGCGACGCGCGGTAGGGTTGCTGCGAGCACGGCCGCAAGGAAGAATGCGCCCCCATTGATCAGGACATAAAATCGTGGGGCACCCATCGTCACGAGATAGGCAAGGCCAGCCAGTACCGGCACGGTAAGCGCGACGATGCCGGGAAGCCTGGCCCTCATGGGAGGAAGCATCCTCGGACGACCGGCAATAGGGTTGGGGGTGTGAGACGCGGGTGCCGCAGGACGCCAGCGTCCAACTGCTTCCTGAAACGATCAGGCCCGCACCGACAAGATATCGCTGCGGGCCGTGATCGTGTTCTCATTTGAGGGATCAGACGTGGATCGGTTTGCCCTGAACCGCCATCGCCGCTTCCTTGATTGCCTCGGAATGCGTTGGGTGGGCGTGGCAGGGGTAAGCGATGTCCTCGCTCGTGGCGCCGAATTCCATGGCCTGCGCG
>CATMNW010000018.1 GCA_950071875.1 uncultured Erythrobacteraceae bacterium
CGCAGAGCGAGCCTTCGTGATGTGCGCGATCCGGAGGTTGGCTGGCTCGATCAAGCTGTGGTGCTTTGGTTTCCTGGCCCCAATACGGCCACGGGTGAGGACTGCGCAGAGATTCATTGCCACGGCGGTCGCGCCGTCATTCGAGCCATTGAACGGGCTTTGGAAGGCTCCTCGGGCCTCAGGCGGGCGTCTGCCGGTGAGTTCACCCGCCGCGCGTTCCTCAATGGGCGGATGGACTTGCTCGAGGCGGAGGCATTGGGCGACATGCTGTCTGCGGAAACCGAGCTCCAGCGTGCGGTGTTGGCGAATTCCCTTGGAGGAAGTGCCTCTGCACGGGTTGCCAAGTGGCGCGAAGCGATCCTGATGGCGTCTGCGGCGGTCGAGCAGGAGCTCGACTTTTCGGACGAGGACGAAGAGGGTACGGCACCGCCGTCCGCATGGAGAGACGCGGTCTTACAAGCCGCAGGTGAGATGCAGCGGTGGCTTTCGACTCCTTCATCGGATCGATTGCGCGACGGCTTGCGGGTGGTGTTGGCGGGGCCTCCGAACTCGGGAAAGTCGAGCCTCTTCAATGCAATTCTGGATGAGGCGGCCGCGATAGTCTCGCCGATTGCCGGGACGACGCGCGACGCGATCGAGCGGCCGGTGGCGATTGACGGTGTCCCGTTTGTTATGGTGGATACCGCCGGCTTGCGGCGGGAAGGTGCGGAAGAAATCGAAGCTATCGGGATCGAGCGTGCAGAGCGCGAGCTTGCCCGTGCCGACATCGTTCTGTGGCTGGGGCCGGAAGGCGCAGGGCCTCAGGGGGCAATCGAAGTGGGAAGCATGATCGATCTCGACGGTGCGCAGCGAAAGGGCGAGAGAGCATTGCATGTCTCTGCCCGCACGCGCGCCGGTTTGGATGATCTGATGGCTGCGCTGGTGAGCTACGGTCGCGACAGGTTGCCCCGGCCGGGGCAGGTTGCAATTTCGCAGAGGCAGCGGGAAATTCTCGGTCAGGCACATGCTGCGCTGTGTGAAGCCGCGGTGCTAAGCGACATTTTGTTGGTGGGTGAGCTCTTACGTCAGGCCCGGCATGCGATGGACGCCATGCTGGGTAATGTCGCCACAGAGGATATGCTCGACACGCTTTTTGGGCGTTTTTGTATCGGCAAGTGATGTTTCACGTGAAACATAGCTGGGGCTGGCGAGGGACGTTCGCCCCTTCTATAGGGGCGCAATGCTGGAATATTCTATCATCGTGATCGGCGGCGGGCACGCCGGCGTGGAAGCAGCTTGCGTAGCAGCCCGGATGGGCGTGCGCGTGGCGCTCGTGACGATGGACGCGTCGAAGATTGGCGCGATGAGCTGCAACCCGGCGATCGGCGGCCTCGGCAAGGGACATTTGGTTCGCGAAGTCGATGCCTTCGATGGAGTGCTCGGCAAGGCGGCGGATGCCGGGGCAATTCATTACCGCATGCTCAATCGTTCGAAGGGGAGTGCGGTGTGGGGCCCGCGGGTTCAAGCCGATCGGGTTCTCTTCGGTAGGGCGGTTCGCGCGGCGGTGGCTGCCGAGCCAAGCCTGGACGTTATCGAAGGGGAAGTGTCTGGCTTGCGGATAGCGGGTGACCGCGTGCGTGGCGTAACCCTGAGTAGTGGCGACACGATTGCATGCGAAGCCGCGGTACTCTGTACCGGCACCTTCCTCGGCGGAGTGCTGTTTCCCGGGGAAGAACGTTTCGAAGGTGGTCGGGTGGGCGAGGGCTCTGCTGCAGTACTCGCCTCGCAATTGCGCGAAACGGCGTTGCCGATGGCGCGCCTCAAAACCGGCACCCCGCCACGTCTGGATGGGCGGACCATCCACTGGTCGCAATTGGAAAGGCAGGAGTCCGATAAGGATCAGTGGACGATGTCGCCGCTCTCTGGCGGACGTCGGAACCCGCAGATATTCTGCGCAATCACGCGGACCAATGCGCGTTGCCACGATATCATTCGCGCCAACCTCTCACGTTCGCCGCTTTACTCCGGGGCGATCGATGCGCGGGGGCCGCGATATTGTCCCTCTATCGAGGACAAGATCGATCGCTTTGGCGATAGGGAGGGGCACCAGATATTCCTGGAGCCGGAAGGGCTCGATACGCCCCTGGTCTATCCGAACGGGATCAGCACTTCGTTACCCACCGACGTACAGGAGGATTTCCTGCGAACGATCGAGGGGCTCGAAGAGGTTCGTGTCGCTGAACCCGGCTATGCCGTCGAGTATGACCACATCGATCCACGTTCGCTCGATCGCTGGTTGCAGATGCGTAACCTCACCGGTCTGTATTGTGCTGGTCAGATAAACGGAACCACTGGCTATGAGGAGGCTGCTGCGCAGGGTCTGCTTGCGGGCCTTCACGCGGCCAGCGCGGTGCTGGACAGGGAACCGCCCCAGTTGGATCGCTCGAATAGCTATATCGCTGTGATGGCGGATGATTTGACATTGCACGGTGTGAGTGAACCCTACCGCATGCTCACGGCGCGGGCGGAGTTTCGGCTGCGACTTCGAGCAAACAACGCGTCGAGCAGATTGACGCCGCTAGCGATCGAAAGTGGTTGTGTGTCCGAGGAGCGAAGGGCTTGGTTTGAATCGCGACAAGCTTCTCGGAAGCGCATCGAAGATGCGCTTTCGACCGAAGCTGGTCCTGCGGACATGCGGGCTCTTGGCTTCACCGCGCCCGATGATGCAGGTCGGCAATCCTTGAGTAACTGGACGCGTTTTCCCGGCGTTGGACTGTCTCGTCTGGTTGAGGCAGATCTTGTTCCACGTGAAACAGATGAGGACCTTCTGAGCGAAGTTGAGGAGGACCTCCATTACGCGCCCTATGTGGCACGTCAGGATGCAGAATTGCGAGAGGTAAGGGCGAATGAGCGCGTGATGCTGCCCCACGATCTCCCATTCGGCGATATCCCCGGCCTGTCTAACGAAATGATCGAGAGGCTCAGCTCCGCACGTCCCGACACGCTCGCCCAGGCTGCACGCGTTCCCGGTGTCACCCCAGCAGCCCTAACTGCGCTGCTCGTATTCGTACGCAAGCACGTCCACGCAGCATGATCGAAAATGAGGAACAGGCTAGGGAATTTGTGGCTGAGCGATGCAGCGCCGAATCATTCGATCTGCTCGATTGGTTCGTAACCGAGTTGCTGGCGGAGGCCGAAAATCAGAACCTGATTTCACGTTCGACAATCGATTGCGTATGGCAGCGACATATCGCAGATAGTGCTCAGCTGCTTGATCATGTTCCACGTGGAACAGCGGGGGTCTGGCTCGATCTTGGCACCGGTGCCGGATTCCCCGGGATTATCACTGCGATCATGCGGCCTGAAATTCCACATCTATTGGTCGAGTCTCGAAAACGCCGGGTTGCGTGGCTTGAACGCGTTATCGAGCTTTCATCGCTCGACAACTGCAGCGTTCTGGGATCTCGTTTGCAGCTGGTGGAGTCATTTCACGCGGCCGTTATCAGCGCGAGGGCATTCGCCCCATTACCGGATCTCATCAACTTGTCCGCACGCTTTTCCACCGAGCGAACGATCTGGCTCTTGCCGAAAGGCCGGTCGGCAGAGCAGGAAAGGGATGAACTGGATTCTCCGCAGCGCAAGATGTTTCACGTGAAACAATCGCTCACAAGTCGCGACGCTGCCATTCTGGTCGGCAAAGGTAGGCCCAAGGTCGGGAGACGGACATGATTCGCATTGCGATTGCCAACCAAAAGGGCGGGGTGGGGAAAACCACCACGGCGATCAACATCGCCACTGCCATGGCAGCGAGCGGCTGGCGAACGCTCCTTGTCGACATCGATCCGCAGGGTAACGCGTCGACGGGCCTAGGAATTCCTTCGCGCGACAGGGACTATTCGACCTACGAGTTGCTCATGCGGGAGGGGACTGCGCAGCAGTGCATCCAGCAGACTCGCATCCCGAAGCTCGATTGCATCCCCGCGACGCAGGATCTCAGCGGTGCCGAGGTTGAGCTCGTCGGCGAAGAGGATCGTATCGATCGGCTCAAGACGATGCTTTCAGAGGTCGATTCCTCTTACGATGTCTGTTTCTTCGATTGTCCGCCGTCGCTGGGCCTGTTGACCGTCAATGCGCTAAGCGCGGCCGATTCCCTGCTCGTGCCACTTCAATGTGAGTTCTTTGCGCTCGAAGGATTGAGCCAGCTGCTCCAGACTGTCGAGCGAGTGCAACAGGGCATCAACCCTTCGCTCAAGATCATCGGTGTCACGCTGACCATGTTCGATCGCCGTAACCGCCTGACCGATCAGGTGGCCGAGGATGTGCGCGAATGCCTGGGCGGATTGGTGTTCGACACCGTCATTCCGCGCAACGTGCGTCTCTCCGAAGCGCCAAGCCACGGGCTACCCGCCCTTATCTACGACCATTCCTGCGCGGGCAGCCGCGCCTACATGTCGCTTGCACGTGAATTGCTAGGGCGGCTCCCTGCTGAAAGGAAAGCGGCATGAGTGCCAACACGAAGACAGCCAGTGCAGCGGAAGCGTCGCCCGATCGCAGCAAGCGGAAGCTGGGCCGGGGACTTGGCGCATTGCTTGGTGAGACGCAGCGCGAAGAAAGCGTTGTTTCGGACGAAGGCGGCACGATGGTGTCGAACAGTTCGTCCCAAGGTGATGGGACTGCGGCAGCCGAGCGTTCCGGGCTGGCAAAAATTCCCGTCGCGCGTATCGAGCCCTTGCCCGATCAGCCGCGGAAGGTTTTCGATGACGAAGCGCTCGACGAACTGGCGCGTTCAATCGCCCAACGCGGCGTCATCCAGCCGATTATCGTCCGTCCCTTGGCTCGGAAGGGCCGTTACCAGCTGGTTGCGGGCGAACGCCGCTGGCGGGCTGCCCAACGGGCAAAACTGCATGAAATTCCGGCGATCATTCGCGACCTCGATCAACGCGAGGTCATGGCGATCGCGCTGATCGAGAATATCCAGCGGGAAGACCTGAATCCTATCGAAGAGGCGCGTGCCTACCAGCATCTCGCCGAACAGGAGGAGATGAGCCAAGCCGAGATTGCAACGCTGGTCGACAAATCGCGAAGCCACGTCGCGAACCTCCAGCGCCTGCTTGCTCTACCCGAAGCTGTGATCCAGCTTGTCGAGGGCGGCAAGCTCAGCATGGGTCACGCGAGAGCGCTTATCGGACACGATCGTGCCGAAGCGCTGGCCGATGAGGCAGTGGCAAAAAACCTGTCGGTCCGCGAAGTCGAAAAGCGGGTGCGGGCGAAGCCCGAAGGTGCGAAGTCCAATTCGCAGCGCCCGAGTGGTGCAAGTTCGCGCAGCAATGCCGACATCGAGGCGGTCGAGCGGCACCTGGAGGAATTTCTGGGCATGTCGTTGAATATCAAGCCCGATGCGGACCCGCGTTCCGGCGCGATCACGATCCGATATAAGACGCTCGACCAGCTCGACCTGCTCTGTCAGCGCCTCACAGGCGGAGAAATCTAGAGCTCCGCCGAGTTGCGCGGCGCAACCCGGCTCACTTCACCGACTTGATATATTTGGGGCCACGCCGCGGCTGATATGGAACGGGGACCTCTTCGACGACCCGCTCCCGAACCGTCTCGTACTCCGTCGTCTCGTACGTTTCTTCGATAACCTCTTCGCGGATGACAGGGATGTAGCGCTCACCACGCTCATGCTCGACGATCACCGTTACACCACCGGACTGGGTCGTGACGTAACCTCCACCATAAGCGGCTGAATACCCTCCCGAATAGCCGCCGCCGTAACCGTAGCCATAACCATACCGCTGGTCTGCCCGACCTGCAGGGTAGCCGTAGGCGTAATCTCCTTCGTTGCGATATCCTCCGCGATACCCATCCGAGTACCGGTAGCCATAACTATCGGGGATCGCGGTGTAGTCCGAATGCGGCCAATCCCGGCAGTCGCTCCACCCATCGATGCTTCTACGGTCGCGCGGATCCTCGTGGCAGACACGCACGTAGTCATCGCCGTCATAATAGCCCTGAGGGGTGGGTTGTGCGTACGCATATGCATCAGGAGCAGAATATTCGTACGTCCCACCAGTATAATCTTGCGCCATCGCCGACGGTGAGAGGCCCACGAGTGCGGTGATCCCGATAAGAGTGGTCGTACGCATTCGCAGCTAGCCCTTTCCAGGCGGCCCGGAAAATACCGGCCCGCTCAAGTCGTTAAGAAAGAGTTAGCATTAACGATCCCGCACTGGATGCGGGCACTATTCCAGTGTCCCGTGCTGGGGCACGGTCATCCGTCAGATACGGTCGGCGATTCGCGCCGCGAGCGCCTCGATACCCCGCGCATCGGCCTGCGAAAAACGCGCTTTGTCGGGACTGTCGAGATCGATGACCGCGATGACCTCACCATAGCGCAGGACCGGGACCACCAGCTCGGACCGGCTGGCCGGATCGCAGGCGATATGACCGGGAAATGCATGCACGTCTTCCACCAGCTGGGTTTCGCCATCAGCAGCGGCAGCGCCGCACACACCTTGACCCAAGGGAATGCGGATACACGCAGGACGGCCGACGAAGGGGCCCAGCACCAGCTCGTCCGACACCATGCGGTAAAAACCCGCCCAGTTGAGGTTCGGTACGAAACTCCAGATCAGCGACGCAAGGTTCGCCATATTGGCGACGGCATCGGCTTCACCCTCGGTCAGGGCATTGGCCGCGTTGACCAATTCGCGATAGCGATCTTCATCACTTACATCGGCAGGCAGCGCAAAATCGAACATCAAAGCTCCTAATTCGGGGCCGCGCCCCTTTGGCGATTGCCGCTTGCGCGCCCGCAGCCTATTTTGGGTGCCATGACCACTCTTCGCAATATCGGCATCGGCCTGCTCGTCATTATCGTCATCATTGCCATCGGCATCGCCATCCTGATGCGCGGGACATCGGCGACGCTCAGCGTCGATGAAGTCTCCGGCACCGATCCGACGCTGGTCGAACCCGACGAAGGGCTCTTCCCGACGATCGACGTGGCAGAGCCGGTCGGCTGGGCCAAGGGGGAGGTACCCGAAGCGGCGAAGGGTCTGCAGGTGCAACGGTTCGCCGAGGACCTCGATCATCCGCGCATCATGTATCGCCTGCCCAATGGCGATATTCTCGTGACGCTGACCAATAGTCCGCCACGCGACGTGGGCGGAATCGAGGGCTTCATCATGAAGCGCCTGATGGGCAAGGCCGGGGCTGGAGAGCCTTCACCGAACAAGCTGGTGCTCCTGCGCGACACCAACGGCGATGGCCGGGCGGACGTCAAGAAGGTGGTGCGCGAAGCCGGTCTGGATTCACCCTCCGGCGTCGCATATCGCGATGGCACGCTCTACGTCGCCAATCACAATGCGTTGATCGCGTTCGATTACGAACTCGGCTCCACGCAGATCTCCGGCAAGCCGCGCAAGCTGCTGGACCTGCCCGGCGGCGGCAATCACTGGATGCGCAACATCGTCCTCTCGCCCGATGGCGAGAATCTCTACATCGCGGTCGGGTCCGCGACCAATATCGGCGATGACGGGATGGAGGCTGAGGAAGGCCGCGCTACGATCTGGGAATACGATCTCGAGAGCGGCTCGGCGCGCCCTTACGCGACCGGGCTGCGCAACCCCAATGGGCTCGCATGGAACCCCATGTCTGGCGAGCTGTGGACCACCGTGAACGAGCGCGACATGCTCGGCGGCGATCTGGTTCCCGACTACCTGACCAACGTGCCCATTGGCGCGAACTACGGCTGGCCGTGGGTCTATTACAAGAACACGATCGATCGCCGGGTTAAGGCACCGATGCCCAACTTCCTGACCGAATATGCACGCTATCCCGAATATGCGCTCGGCCCGCATGTTGCTGCGCTCGGCCTTGCCTTCACGGGCGAGGGCAACCGGATGGGCGACCAGTTCGCCCGCGGCGCCTTCATTGCACGTCATGGCTCCTGGAACCGCAAGCCGCCCTCCGGCTACGACGTGGTGTTCGTGCGCTTCGACGAGCGTGGCAATCCCACGGGCAAGCCGATCAAGGTGCTCGACAGCTTCCTCGACGGCGACGGCGAGGCCCGGGGTCGCCCGACATGGGTCGAATGGGCCAACGACGGGAGCCTGCTGATCAGCGACGATACCGCAGGGATCATCTGGCGCGTCGTTGCACCGGGTGCGAAGCCGACTCCGGCAGTCAAGCGGATCAAGGGCGACTCGCTCGAGCCGCAGACCGAACTCAAGGGCGATCCGCGCGATGCCTTCACCGATGAGTTCGCCCGCGAATTTAATCCTATGGGCAACTAACGCAGGCGATCAGCCCACCAGCGCGTCGGTCTCTAGCTCGTAGAGCAAACCGGCACCGGCAACGGCGGCAGCCTTGAGCCCGATCGCTTCGGGCACGATCTGATCGAGGAAATAGCGCGTCGTCAGGCGTTTCGCCGCCTTTCGGCCCTCCTCATCGCTGTCTGCAAGCGCGCGGTGCTGCTCGAGCAGGCACCAGCCCGATACCGCGACGGCACACATGGCAGTGTAGGGTACGCTACCCGCCAGCCGGTCGTCGAGCGAGGCCTCCTCACGCATCCACTTGGCAATGGCAGCGCATTCCCCGGCGAGAGCCTGCAGCTTCGCTTCATCTCCCGCGTCCCGCGCGATATCCGCGAAGAGCGCCTGCAACACCTGACCATCTTCGAGCCCGAGCTTGCGGGTCACCAGATCGGCGGCCTGGATGCCGTTGGTCCCTTCGTAGATCGGCGCGATCCGGCTATCGCGCCAATGCTGCGCAGCGCCCGTTTCCTCAATGAAGCCCATCCCACCGTGGACTTGGATACCGAGCGAGGCGACGTCGATGCCCGTATCGGTCGCCCATGCTTTCAGCATCGGCACGAGCACTTCGGCGCGGGCCGCTGCCGCACTGTCTCCAATGTCGCCACGATCGACCTGCCCGGCGGTGTAGTAGAGCAGACCACGCATGGCCTCGGTCAGGCTCCGCATGCGAACAAGCATCCGGCGCACGTCGGGATGCTCTATGATCGCCGCAGGGCTGCGATCGGCAGCCCCGGCGCGGGCCGACTGGATACGCTCCTTCGCATAGTCGAGCGCCTGCTGGGTCGCGCGCTCGGCGATTTGCACACCTTGCGATCCGACATTGATCCGCGCGTTGTTCATCATCGTGAACATCGCCGCGAGGCCGCGGTTCTCCGCACCGACCAGCTCGCCGATGCACTCGTCATTGTCGCCGTAGGACATCACGCAGGTGGGCGAGGCGTTGATGCCCAGCTTGTGCTCGATGCTGACACAACGAAGATCGTTGTGTGCGCCGGGCGTACCATCTTCGTTGAGGTGATATTTCGGCACCAGGAACAGAGAGATGCCCCGGCTGCCCTCGGGCGCGCCCGGCAGTCGCGCGAGAACCAGGTGGATGATGTTCTCCGCCAGCTCGTGCTCGCCCCAGGTGATGTAGATCTTCTGGCCCTTGATCCGGTACTTGCCCGCATGCTCGCCGTCTTCGACCAGCTGCGCAGTGGTACGCAACGCGCCGACATCGCTCCCTGCTTGCGATTCGGTGAGGTTCATCGTGCCCGACCACTGCCCGCTGATCAGCTTGGGCAGATACCGGGCCTGCTGTTCCTCCGTCCCGTGCGCTTCAAGCGCCTCGATCGCTCCTACCGACAGCATCGGTAGCAGATTGAACGCCATGTTTGCGGTACCGAGGTTCTCCAGCACGGCGCAGGCGAGCGTGAAGGGCAGGCCTTGCCCGCCATACTCCGCGCTGCCCGCAATCGCGTTCCACCCCTGCTCGACATAGGATTGGTACGCCGCCTCGAACCCCTCGGGCAGGCGCACCGTTCCATCCTGCAACTGCGCGCCTTCGAGGTCCCCCTTGCGATTGAGCGGGGCCCACTCGCCAGCCGCGAACTGACCGACGCCTTCGACGATCGCCTCGACCAGATCGGGCTCGGCTGCGGAGAAGCGTTCGCTTTCGGCGAGTTCGGCGATCCCGGCATTGACGCGGATCGCGAGCAACTGGTCCTGGGTGGCGGGCTTGTAGGTCATTGCGCGGGAGCGTCCTCTTGGTTTTCTCGGCCCCCCGGATATAGCGCGCAAGGATGGACCGCAAATACGTTACGGAAACGGTATTGGCCGATACGGCGGGAATCGCGCGCGGGGTAGATATCCTGCGTGCGGGCGGTCTGGTGGCCGTGCCGACCGAGACTGTCTACGGCCTGGCAGCGCGCGCCGATAGCGAAGAGGCGGTCGGCCAAATTTTCGAAGCCAAGGGGCGGCCGGCTTTCAACCCGCTGATCGTGCATGTCCTCGATATCGCAGCTGCTGAAGCGATCGCGGAGATCGACGAGAGGGCGCGCATGCTGGCTGATCGATTCTGGCCCGGACCGCTAACGATGGTCCTGTCGCGCCGGCCCGATGCCCAGCTGGCACCGCAGATCGCCGCAGGCTTGCCGACGGTCGCCGTGCGCTCCCCCGCGCATCCGGCGATGCGCGCCATTCTGGAGGGGCTGGGCAAGGCCCTGGCCGCGCCTTCGGCCAACGCGAGCGAGACGGTGAGCCCGACCAGCGCCGCGCACGTTCTGGCGACGCTGGACGGGAGGATCGACGCGGTGGTCGATGGCGGTCCAACAGAGCGAGGCCTCGAATCGACGATCATTGCCTTGAGAGAAGACGGGCGCTGGTCGCTGTTGCGCGAGGGGCCGATCACGCGGCAGGATCTGGATTCAGTTCTTGGGGAGGAGACCCCGTCTAACGGTGCAATTGAGGCGCCGGGGCAGCTCGCTCGCCATTATGCGCCCGGGAAACCTGTCAGGCTCAACGCTAGGCACGCTGAGGAGGGGGAATTCCTGATCGGCTTCGGATCGGTGACAGGTGACGTGACGCTGTCAGAGAGCGGAGAGATCAACGAGGCGGCGCGAAATCTCTATGCATGCCTGCATCTGGCGCGGGAGGCTCCCCAGCTACGTATCGCGGTCGCAGCCATCCCGGACGAAGGTGTTGGCAAAGCGATCAACGACCGACTGCGGAGAGCCGCGGCCCCCGGGAGTTAGCGGTCCGGTTCGTAAGGTATGGTGGGCAAGATGCGCTCGATCTCTTCGTAGGTCTCTCGCGCCTTGTCGCACGCCTTCCGATCGCCTTCCTCGCAATCGTCGCGCTGCTTGCGATAGCGCCGTTCGAGCTTTGCCAGTTCCTCTTCGCGCTTGCGGATTTCACGCCCGCGCTTTTCGTCTGCCTCGCTCTGACTGGTGGTCGCCAGATCGACCGCCTTGCCGGCAACCTTCACGGGCGCGGTAGCCACGTCAAACGCCGTCTTGGCGAGACACCCCTGCAGGGCCAGTGCGGCGAGGAGGGCGAGCGGCACGATCTGTCTCATGCCGCCAGTTTATGCCCTGCCTCGCGCGGTGGTGGAACCCTATTCCGCGTCGGTCGCGTCAGCCGGGCCCTCGTCCCCTGCTACAGGTTCGGTTTTGGATGGTTCAGCTGCCGCGCGCGCATTGCACTTGAGCTCTCCCGAACCCATCGCGCTGACCGAACATTTTGCGTTGCCGATCACTTCGACGGTCCCGGACCCCATGATGCTCGCTTCGACATCGCCGTCGGATGCAAAGATCGCATCACCGGAACCTGCGATCGAGATTTCCGCTTTGCCGATCTTGACCTTCGCCATGTCGAGGTCGCCCGAGCCCGCGATCGACAATTCCAGGCTGTCTGCCCGGCCGGCCGCGACGAGCGTACCGGACCCCGCCACGTTGACCTCCAGTTCGCTGGCGTCGATCCGTCCGATCTTCGATGTGCCGGACCCCGCGATCGAGACTTCTGCCTCATCGCCGGAACCCAGGCGATCGAGTTCGATGATACCCGACCCTGCCATCGACACGGATTTCGGTGTCGGCATGGTGATACGGATGATAGCGGTGCCGCCTTTGCGCCATTTGCCCTCGCGCCCGATCTCGAGCTCGTCTTCGTCGAGATCGAACCGCAGGTCTTCGGTAACGCCAGCAGGCCCTTCGACGTCGATGGTCAAGGTCTTGCCCGAAGTGACGATGACACGATCGGGCCCGGCAAGCGCGATTTCCGTGGGCGTTGCGCCCTCGTAGTCCAGCTCGGCCAGCGGTACGCCATCGCTCCCCGACATGTTGAAATTACCATTGCACGCGGAAAGCAGTGTCGCTGTTGCGGCAATTGCGAGGCCTGACCAGAACTTCATGACGATCTCCACCGACTGACTGTATTGCATCCTTAATACAGGGAGTGGGTCGCACAAAGCAAGAGGGCCGCCCCTTGCGGAGCGGCCCTCGTCAGCTGTCTGTCGAATGCCATGAGGCACCGGTCGATCAGGCTTCTTCTGTACTTTCGTAATATTGCGGCGCGTGTTCGCGCAGCACCGAAAGAATCTTTTCGAGCGCGGCAGGCTCGTCCGTCTTTTCCATCGCAGCGAGTTCGCGCGCGAGACGGCTGGATGCTGCCTCGAAGATCTGCCGCTCGGAATAGCTCTGTTCGGGCTGGTCGTCGGGGCGGAACAGGTCGCGGGTCACTTCGGCGATCGACACGAGGTCGCCCGAGTTGATCTTCGCTTCGTATTCCTGCGCGCGGCGGCTCCACATGGTCCGCTTGACCTTGGGCTTGCCCTTCAGCGTTTCCATCGCTTCCTTCAGCGTCTTGTCGCTGGAAAGCTTGCGCATGCCGATCGATTCGACCTTGTTGACCGGAACGCGAAGCGTCATCCGCTCTTTCTCGAAGCGCAGCACGTACAGTTCGAGCTGCATTCCGGCGATTTCCTCGCTTTGCAGTTCGACCACGCGGCCGACGCCGTGCTTGGGGTAAACGACATAATCGCCGACATCGAAGGCGAGAGCCTTGGCTGCCATGAAATTTCCTTTCATTCGAAGGCAAGACTGTGCAGCGCGCGCAAAGGAAGGCCGACCGCCCGAGAGCGGGCGAAGGTCCGGTTGCGTCGTGATGCTGGGGGAACCTGCCTTTCAACTTCCATAGGCCGTCGCGACCGTGGATCGCGGCGGGAGTGCCTATATAGCAGGTTCTTGCGAATATTGCGAGTCGATGAGACAAATGGGACGGATCAGTTACGTTCCTCGCGCGCCTGAACGAATTCCCCCCCGAGCAGCAGCACGTAGGCGCTCAGATAGAACCAGGTGAGCAGGATCACGACGGCACCCAGTGAGCCGTAGGTCGCGTTGTAATCGCCGAAATTCGCAACGTAGCGTGAGAACAGCGCGGTCGCGCCTACCCAGACGATGGAAAACAGCGCTGCACCCGGCAGCACCGCTCCCCACGGAGGATCGGGGCGGTTGGGCGCCACCCGGTAGAGGAAGCCCGCACCGATCATTCCGGCAAGGAACATAAGCGCGAAACTCGCGACCGGTGCAGCTTCTCCGGGCAACGCGGCCGTCAGAGAAATTGCGGTGCCCGCAAGCCCCAGGGCGAAGACCCCGCCAAGCGTAACCGCGAGTGCGATGGCATTGCTTTTGAAAAACCCGCGGTTTTCTTCGGCATTGAAGACGACATTCAAGCCGCTGATCACGCCTCGGGCGGCGTTTCGCGCGCCGAACAGCGATAATCCGAAAGCGATCAGCAGGCCCAGGCCCTTTGCATCATCCTTGGCCTCGGTCACGGATTGCAACTGGTCGCCGACGAGCGCGGCCGCGCTGGGCGGGAGAGCCCGACCGATCGCCGCGATATCGCGTGCAACGATATCGGGCGTCGCCACCAGTCCGTAAACCAGAACGCTGACCGCGAGCAGCGGCACCATCGCCAGAAACGCGTAGTAGGACACGCCCGCCGCGACGAGCCCCGCGTTGTCCGCGTTGGCCCCGCGCCAGGTCCGTGAGAGAATTTTGAACATCGACCCCCCCTTTTCAGAGGAATCGACTCAATCGCCCTCGCCGGGTTCCTCGGTGAAGAACTTCTCGAACTTGCCCTCTTCGCCCTTGTGCTCGTCGGCGTCCGCGGGCGGGTCCTTCTTCTGGGTGATGTTCGGCCATTCGTTGGAGAACTTGGTGTTGAGCTCCAGCCACTTTTCGAGGTTGTCCTCGGTATCGGGCAGAATCGCTTCGG
This sequence comes from uncultured Erythrobacteraceae bacterium, assembly GCA_950071875.1. GTDB lineage: Bacteria > Pseudomonadota > Alphaproteobacteria > Sphingomonadales > Sphingomonadaceae > Qipengyuania. The sequence continues at coordinate 14,052 of CATMNW010000018.1, forward strand.
CGGGGCACTCGGGCTCGCACACGCCGCAGTCGATGCACTCGCTGGGGTTGATCACCAGCATGTTCTCGCCCTCGTAGAAGCAGTCGACCGGGCAAACCTCGACGCAATCGGTGTATTTGCATTTGATGCAGGCGTCGGTGACGACGTAGGTCATGGTGCGTTATCCTTGCGCGCCGTTTGAATCTTGCGCTGCTGCTAGTGGGTCCGTGCCCGCGCGGTCAAGAACGGTGTAACATTCACGTGCTTCGGCAGGGGGGCCGCGCCTTTCGGGCAACGCCTCGATGCGAACGATAATGACGCTCGTCTCGCGCGGAAGGGTGAGCACATCGCCCACCGCGATATCGCGAGAGATCCGCTCCACGCGCACTCCGTTGATTCGCAGATGGCCCTCTTCGATAAGCCGGCGCGCGGCGCTGCGCGTGCGCACGAAGCGCAAACGGCACATCGCCAGGTCCAGCCGCATCAGAGCGTTGCCTGCTGCATCAGGCCCGCAGCATCAGGAAAGCATGTCCTTCAGCGCGGCGAAGGCGTTTTCGGGCCGGGGCTCGCGAGGCTTGCCGCCAGCCCCCTGGTCGTTCCGCTTCGCGCCACGACCCTTGCCTTGCGGCTTGCCCTTGGCCCCACCCTTGGATCGGTGAGGCTTGCCCTGATGCCGACGCTCGCCATCGTTCGTGCGCGAGCCGGGCCTCTGCGGCAGCCACCGCCACCGATCGGGCAGGGCGGGGCCGAACATACCCTCCGCCAGCGGCTTGCCATCCAACATGCGGAAACCTGCAGCGCCGAGCAGTCGCTTGATGCTGTCGGGGGTCAGGCCGGTCGACACAGCGAGCGAGAGATCGAGCACGAAGGGTACGCCGCGTCCTTTTTTGCCGCGCGCCTCGTGCGCCTGCTTGAACAGCTTCTCCGCGATATCGACCCGCACCAGCTGCTCGCCTGCGGGGCGGTAGCCTGCAGGGAGCGGTTTGGTCGCCGGGATGACCGATCGCATGGCGTCGTCGATCGGACGGGTATCGATGCCAGCCTGCTGCATCGCCAGACGCGGCGCGGGCTTGAGCAGCGCGGGCGCGAAGATGTCGAGCGCGCCGAACACAACGCCGACCTTGCGCAGGAAGGGGCGCGCTTCCTTCGGCAGGTTTTCGATGCCGGCACGCTCACGCGTCACGATGCCGTGCCCATCGAGCAGGTTGAGCAGCAGTGCCCGCGCCCAGGAGGTCGCATCTTCGCTTTTCGAGGCGAGCTGGAGCTTGCGCAGCGCATCGAGCGGCGCGAGCCATTCCTTCACCTTGGCTTCGATTGCGGTGAGGAATGCCTCGCGTGCACCGTCTGGCAGGCGATCCAGCTCTCGCGCCGGCTTCAGGCGCGGCTCGGCCGGATCGACCGGATGTTCGAGCCGCGCGATTTCCTGCGCACCCCACATCACACGTCCATTATCGAGCGCGATGCCATCCAGCCCGTTCTCCCGCAGCCTTTCCGCCTGCTGCGCCAGAATGCGCGGCAGGGCCTTCTCACCGGCGGAAAGCAGCATCTTGCGATCGCCCACCGCTGCGTGCGGGTCGATGGAGAAGCGGAACCCCTCCAGCTTGCCGATCGGCTGGTCCTCGACCAGCAGCGTGCCGTCGTCCTCCAGCGAGATCGGGAGCAGCGCAGGGTCGTTTCCAAGATGCTTCATTAAAACAGAGGTCCTTCGATTCACGAACCGCTCTGTCAGGCGCGCATGCAACGCGTCGGACAGGCGGGCTTCGACTGCGCGGGCACGCGCGGCCATTTCGTCACGCGCCAGCACCCAGTCGGGCCGCTGGCAGATATAGGCCCAGGATCGGATCGCGGCTATCCGCCCCTGAAGCACGGCAATATCGCCGCGCATCGTATCGAGTTCGGCAATCCGCGCGGCGACGAAGTCAGCGCCGATATACCCTTGGCGCAGATCCTGCCACAACCGCGTGACGAAGCGCGCATGGGTATCGACGCCCGATGCACGGAAATCGGGCAGCGAGCAGACCTCCCAAAAGCGGCGGACATTGGCAGGCCCGCGAATCGCGCGGGCGAAGGGCTGGTCAGCCAGTTTGCGCAGCACGGCGAGGTCGATCGATTCGGGCGCGGTGGCCAATTCCCGCTCTTCAGGAGACGCGGACAGATCGGCAATCAACGTGCCGATAGTGTCGAAGCGGGGCTCGGCCTCGCGCCAGAAGAGCTTGGTGATGGGCTGGAAGCGATGCTCTTCGATCGCGTAGATTTCTTCCTCGGTGAATTCGGCGTCATGGCCGCCAGTGCCTGTCAGCGTGCCGAAGCTGCCATCGCGATGATGCCGCCCCGCGCGCCCGGCTATCTGGGCCATTTCGGCAGGCATCAGCCGCCGTCGCTTGACCCCGTCGAACTTTGCGAGGCTCGCGAACGCCACATGAGTGACGTCAAGATTGAGACCCATCCCGATGGCATCGGTGGCGACGATGTAATCGACCTCGCCGTTCTGGAACAGCTCGACCTGCTTGTTGCGCGTTTCCGGGCTCAGCGCGCCCATCACCACCGCCGCGCCCCCGCGATGACGTCGCAGCATTTCCGCAATGGCGTACACCTGCTCTGACGAGAACGCGACGACCGCGCTACGCTTGGGCAGGCGCGAGAGCTTCTTGGCGCCGCCATGGGTCAGCGTGGAAAAGCGCGGTCGTTCGATCATCTCCACATGCGGGATAAGAGACCGGATGACGGGGGCTGCCGTGGACGATCCCAGCAGCATGGTTTCCTCGCGTCCGCGCGCGTTCAGCAGCCGGTCGGTGAAGACGTGCCCTCGCTCGCGGTCGGCGGCGAGCTGTACCTCGTCGACCGCGACAAAGGCGTGGCCGCCACCGTCATGGGGCATGGCCTCGGCTGTACACAGGAAATAGCGCGCGTCGGGCGGCTCGATCCGCTCTTCGCCGGTGATCAGCGCGACCGCCTTCTCACCCTTGATCGCGACTACGCGATCATAGACCTCGCGTGCCAGCAACCGCAGCGGAAAGCCGATCGCACCGCTCGAATGCGCGCACATCCGCTCGATGGCGAGATGGGTCTTGCCCGTGTTGGTCGGGCCGAGCACGGCCTTGATGGCAGGGGAGTTCATCGCGCCACCAATGTGGCAAGCGCGCGCCCGGCTAGCAAGCGCAGTACCCGGTTCGCCGCAATCGACGCCCGGATCGTCGACCAAGGCTACGCCGAGCTGTTGAGATTAAACGACGATTAAGAATGAAGTGGCACAGCAAAGCCACACCCGATATTGGCCGCGATCAGCAGTATTCGATAACGAACACGCGATCGGTCGTGGCCACATCAGGCTATCGGAGACGGGATCTGGATTACGCCGACCAGCCGGTGGATGAAGCGCGGGCCGAGGATGGCGCGCCATCGCCAACCGAACAGCATGGGGATGATGCCCCTGCGCCGTTCCGCGCGCCGGTAGGCAAGGCGGCCGGTGCGCGTGCGCGGCTGGCGCAACTCGTCGCGACAACCGGTAATCTCGCCCGCGCCGGGATCGCGAAGGTGGAGCAGGTGGACCTCGCGCCCGACCTTGCGCAGAACATCGGCAGCCCGCGCTGGTTTCGCGGAGCGGCCACGTTCCTCTCGCTGACCGCCGTCGCGCTGGCCTTCTGGCCCGATTTCTCGCCGGTCGAGGCAGCCCCGGCGGTCCGTCTGACCGATCAGGCGCGCGACGAATTCCGCAGCCAGACGATCCAGCCGCTCGCGCTGGGCGGCGATACCGGCAATCACATGGCCGCGACCGCGCTCGTCCGCCCGCTCGCGAACGCGCCCGAGCGCCCGCAGCTCGACACGACCGCAACCTTCGGACGCAGCGACAATCTCGCGCGCGTCCTATCGCGCCAGGGTGTCGGCAAGGATGACGCGGCCCGCGCGACCGAGCTC
>CATMNW010000019.1 GCA_950071875.1 uncultured Erythrobacteraceae bacterium
CGGCCACCATCCACAACCAGAATGTGTTCATGCCGCGGTAGGGTGTCCCGCAGCTCCGCAAGGGCCGCGAGACCGGCACACCGCGCCACGGCTTAACCCAGGGCTTTGTCCCTTGCTCGAGCTTTTCGATGATGGCGGCGGTGATGCGCTCCGCTGGCGATGTCGAAGCAGTGCGGCGGGACTTGGTCATGGGAGATCTCCTGATCGCCGGGACGGACATGCCCCGGCTCAGGAAGAGCAAAGCTGCCTCCTCTCTCCTTCAATGATGACCGTTATGCGCCTTAATGTCGGCCATTTGAGCTCGCTTGAATCTTTTCCGAAAGCTGCCTGTCGTCAGCATCAGCCCAGATGGCAGCTTCGCACCTTAGCAACCACTCCTTGCGATCGGCGTGCTGACCCCCCCGAGAGTGGGCGTCGGTTCAGCACAAGGGATCGCTGCAAATGTGCGCTCCTATTGCGACCGCCTTGGTCGGCAGCGCCGAGGCATTGCATAACAAATGCAACGATAACGGGTCGGTATCCTCGCTAGAACGGGGATAGTTGTGAGGCTGCGATTAATAGAACTTATACAGTTTTCGCGCCTTCGCGTTGGGATTGTCAAATGGCTCGGAGAAAAAGGGCAAGAAGCCGTGTGCATTAAGCTACAATGGCGAAATGCCTCGCCAACTCGTGCGTGATGCGGTGCAGCTGCCGTGTTTCTCGGTCGATGCAGCACAGGGTCGTGTCCACTTCGGCGACAGACACGCTGCCGCGGCTGAACTGTATTTCGAATTGCGAGCGGGACCCACGAAAGCCCCTGAGGAGGACTTTCGCCTCGAGCTGGTCGCCGAGAAACGCCTCGCTGCGATATCTGATGTCGTGGCGCAGGGCGATCCATGCGATCTTTGCGACCTCCTCCGCCGGCGCATGTGCGACCCAATAGGCGGTGATCGCCTGCTGCACCCAGGTCAGATAGACCGCATTGTTGACGTGATCGAGCTCGTCGATCGCATCAGGGCCGACCGTGATGGGATAGACGAAAGCCGAACCGCCCTCCTGCCCCCTCTGTGGGTTCATGGGCTCGCGCCTTCGTCCCATGCGCCGTCGCCAATCCAGCGCAGGGCCGTGAGCGAGGGCATGAACATGTATTCTCCGCCGCGCAGCCGGTTGAAGGTGGTCACGCCATCGATTTTTCGGCGCACCGGCGTTTCGGGAATGGTGAAAGTCCCGGACGTCTGGTGCAGACCGACGATCGGATCCCGTTCTTCGCCCAGGTCGACGAAGTTGCCACGGTTGATCCATTCCTGCTGGAGAAATTCGATCGTATCGAATGCCCTGGCGCTGATGAAAATGAAGAACAGCCCGCGATCCTCCTGCGCATCGGACTCCGACGTCACGTCGCGGCTCCATTTCGGACCGTAGGTAGATGAGCGCCTGATGATGCGGTGGATGTTCACATCGCTGAGGATCGTAAGCTGGCTGTCGCGCGGATTGAGGCGGCGCATATGCGCGGCGTGCGGGCAGACGAGGCCGCGATGATCGTCTTCGTAGGAGAAGTCGTTGTTGCGTCGGGAATCGGCGCCGAGTTCCGGATCGTCCCGGTCCGGCGCTAACGGCAATGGCGCACCGCTCTGCCACCGGCCGAACATCTTCGCGGCTATATAATCCTGCTCTCCTTCGTCGGCGGATTGCTCGCGCAGGAAGTCGTTAAACGCGCCGACGCGGCTCTGATATTTTCGCAGCACGATGTATGACCCGTTGCGCCCAAGCGGTGCGGGTTGCGGCATGGCGAGCGGGCTACCGGTCTCGCTGTTCTCGCCCAGGATGAATTCTCCAGGCGCGATCGCGCGCTCCTGACCGGGCAAGGGGTCGACCCCGCTCCCGTCGACCAACGGCTGCGAAATGCTGTCGCGAAAGCCGAAGGGGTTCTTTGCGTCCTCGTCGGCACCGAAACGGTGCGTACCGATCAGCGTGATGCCGGTGGATTTTTCCAGTTCGGCCTCGGCCTTTGCCAGCACGTCGTCGAGCGCATCGTCGTCGCGCGCATAAATGGTCAATGCGATATGGCAAGTGCCGGGGCGATAGGGATCCTCCCATGTTTCGGGCGCGTTTTCGCCGAAATCGCGTAGCTGCTCGGCGCGGGCGGCCATGCCTTGCTGGAAGGCCAGCGGAAAACTCTCCAACGAGGTTTCGGGCAGCCCGAGCGCCTTCAAGCCGTCATAGCTGATGGCGACGCCGGTCCACGAGTCCAGCTCGTCCGTCCAACCCGATGCAGCGGGGATATGGTCGGCCAGGCGGCGCAAAAGATCCCGCCCTCCGGCGGCCTCGTCGACATGGATCATCGAATGGATGCCGACATAGGGTTCGGGCCGGGATCGAAGGATCAGCGCCTGGATATCGTCGAGTTGGAGCTTGACCTTGTCCGGACGGAAGCGGGCGGAAAGTTCTTGCAGAATGCCCATGTCAATAATCCACGCCTTCGGGTTGCGCGATGGCCGTGCTCAGCTCGTCGAGAGCCTTGCTCGTGGCGGGATCCATATCCGCATTCGCCCGGGATTTTTCGAGGAAGTCATCCAGCGCGTGCTCCATCCGCTGGTACCGGCGGGTATCCACAACCGTCACTTGCGGATTGGCCACAAACCATCCCGATGCATCGATCTGGTGATCGGCGATAAAGTCCTTCACCTTGGGGCTGTCGATCCCCGGCCAGCCTTCGACATTGGCGAACAGCAGGTCCATCAACCCCGGAATCTTGGTGGCGAAATCGTTAATATAGGTGTCCCAGTCGCCATCATAGGTTGTGGCGAACAGGATGCGCGTGTCGTCGTCGAAAAATACGAAGCGCATATCGTGCAAGGTCGACACCCGCTGCGCGCCGTCCATATTGCCGTTGGTGAGGTCGAAGATGCGACGCAGGCGGTCCGCCCCGCCGGGCTTGACCTTGGCGATGGCGGTCAGTTCGGACACATTGCCCGACTGCATTCCCGCGCGCCCCGCCTTGTTGGCGGTACCCTTGTAATCGGGATTGTGGTCGCGGATCATCGCTTCCAGCGCGATTTTCGCGAGCTGCGGCAGGTCTTCTGCCAGCTCGCGCGCACGGCGGCGGATTTCTTCGGGCTTGCTCTCATCGGCAAGACGCGGATCGGTGCTTTTGGTCATGGCGCGCTCCTTTTGCGCTTGGTGGTCAATCGGGAATGTCGGACAGGGCCTGCGGCTCTATGCGCGGGCGATCGTTCTGAGTGTGACGATAGGTGCTGGACCGTTCGTAGGCCGCGCGGCGAATGCGCATGATGCCGCCCAGCGGGCGATGCGCCTCGACGCCGTTCCATGGATTGAACGACAGCACATCGTCGCCGAAAACCTGGCGTGGCGGGCTGTAGGGGTCCTGGCTGTCGAAGCGCAGCGTGGCGATGGCACGATGGGGAGACTTTTCCTCTTCCCACAACACGGCAGCATCTTCCACCGGCATCGTTTCGAGATCGGTGCAGAGCTGCGCGCGCAATTCATATTCGGTGCCGTTCGCGCGGAAAAAATCGCCGATTACGTCGCGCATGGTCGAATATTGGACGTCTTCGAGATCCCGACCGGTCAAATCGCGCACGGATTGGGATTTCGGGGCGAGCGACAGTTTGGCGACATGGTCGCCGAACCGGACAGCGGCCTGCGTATGATAGGTTTCGCCGAGAGGATGATTGTTGTCGCGCGCCAACCCCTCGAGCGTCGCGCTCGGCACCTTGCCCACCGCTTCCACCGCATCCTTCGCGCCGCGCGCCACGCCGGCAACGAGGCGTTGGAAGAAATCGGGCGCATGCGCGTTCTTTTCGAGCAGACCCAGCATCTGCTTGTATTTCGGGATCGTGCCGAAGGCGAGCACCGGGAAATTCACCATCAGGAAATCCTGGTTCTCGCCACCGATGTCGGGCGAAAGCCGGTCACCCGGAACGCCGATCACCTTGATCGCGAAACCGCGCGGGGCCGGAACCTCGTCCGAATGGATATCGCCCGGCGCGGACGAAAGCCGCGCGACGACCTCGTAGGTCTTCGGAGAAGCGAAGATGCCCTGCGCAAGCTCAGCCGACAGACCGTCGTGCACGGTCATGCTACCCTTAAGGATCGCGTGCGATTTCGCATGGGCATCGCGATGGGCGTGCCGATGCCGTTCGAACGCGTTGCGCGCCGTCGCATTCATCTGTTCGACGATCTCGCGCGTCAGCCGCTGTTCGTCGGGATCGACTTGCTCGACATTGGGGGTGAACCGTATGGGCTGCATGGGCAACAACTCCTGCCTGTTTTGCCTGCTGAAAAGGATCGACGGGAAACCGATCCTCTGGCCGGGCATTTGAAATATCAAGTGATATCTGAAAATTTGGTTCCGAAAATCAGGATTTTTGAGACGGATCGAGCACCATGAGCGGCGAAACCACCACCAAATCGCGTCGGCAAAGCCAGGCGGAAACACGCGCCAAGCTGATCAAATCGGCCGAGCGGCTGATGATCGCCCATTCCATCCCGGCACTTTCCGTGCGCCAGCTCTGCGCCGACGCCGGATTTACGCAAGGCGCCTTTTATTCGAACTTCGAGAGCAAGGAGTTGCTGCTGCTCGAAGTCATGGAAGGTCACTTGGCCGAACAGCGGGACCGACTGGAAGACCTCGCCGCCTCGATCCCGGAAGCCGATATCGACCAGGCCATGCAAACGCTTGCTGCGTGGCTAGCCGACATCCCCGATCGCCAGGCCTGGGCGGCGCTGGCGCTGGAATTGCAGCTCTATGCCTTTCGCAACCCGGAATTCCGCGCGCAGTACAAGGCTGCGGAGGCGCGTGTAACGGCCCAGTTCCGGGTTCTGATCGAAGGCCTGGCCGCCCAGTTTGGGCAGCCACTCCGCTTGCCCGCCGATGTCATCACCGAAACCTTGCTCATACTCTGGCATACCGCGGTCTTGCGATCGGGCGACGGCACCCAGCCGGAAGAAAGTTACGTGAAGGTCTTCAGGCAGATCATGTTCGGCGAACCGTCAGCCGGATAGCGTTGCGTGACCGCCACCATACCGCGTCACCCTTGCCCGGTTTCGTCCTTGCGCAGGTAAAGGGTCTGTGTCGGGAAGGCGAACCCGATGCCTGCCTGTTCCAATCGCTCGTAGATGTCGAGCATGAGATCGTTGCGGATTCTCAGGCTTTCGTCGAAATCGGCGGTCATGATGTAGGCAAAGGTTTCGATCGCCAGCGAGTCCGTTGCAAAATAACGTAATGTCGCCCGGCGCGGCTCCGGGGCGATGTGCTCGTTCTGTGCGAGCGCCTCTGCTATCAGGCCAATCCCTTCACGCAGCTTGGCCGCATCCAAGGCGTATTCGAGGCCGATCGTCTCGTTGAAGAGGAAACGTTCGCGCTTGGTATAGTTTTCGATCTGGCGTGAGGAAAAATCGCCATTGGGGATCGTGACGACGGTTCGTTCCAGCGTCCTGATCCGGGTCGACCGCATCCCGATATCCTCGATCGTGCCGAGCACATCGCCGACCTTGCACACATCCCCGACCTGCACCGGCCGGTCGGCCAGCACGGATACGGTGCCGACCAGGTTCTCGACCGTCTTCTGTGCACCCAGCGCCAAGACCAGACCGCCGATGCCGAGCGCCGCCACACCAGCGGTGACATCGAAGCCGAGCGTGTCGAGGATGCCGAGCGCCCCCAGGACCAACAGTCCGGCCTTGATAACCCGGCGGGCAAAGACGATGACAGACGCGCTCTGGTACCGCGCGCGCCGCGTCATGCGCAGCGACAGCCACCGGGCGAGCGCATCGACCAGGCGGAACAGGAACCACAGGAACACGATCCACGCTGCAATGCCGAGATAGCGCAGCACGACCTGACGCGCGACGATCGAGATCGGCGCAGCGTCCGACCACAGCCGGAAACCGACGATGGTGACAACCAGCGCCAGCGGCGGCAGGGCGGCATCGAGGACCCGGTACACCGCCCCATCGCGCGAGAGGACCTGCCGCAGACCGAGCAGGACCAGCGCGGCCAGCAACCGGGTCGCGATGAAGACGGCGATCAATAGTCCCAGCAGCTTGACCCAATCCAGCGCAGGGGCACCGGCGACGATAGCCTCTTCTTCCGGGATCGCCTGCGGTTCGATATCCGGGAGCGCCTGTAGCGTTTCCGCCGACAGCCGCCAGATGGCAGGCCCGTCCGTGCCGCTGCTCTGTGTCAGCAGGATGGGTATCTCGCCCCCGGCGAGTGTCCCGACCTGTTCGCGTGTCGGGCCGAGGCCATCGTCGAGCCGCCCGTTGGGCTCGTTGGCCAGTTCCTGATAGGTGGCGAGCGTCCCGCCCGCATCGAGCGCAGCGCGCAGGCGCGGCACGACCTCTGCGCGATCCATACCGGCAGGCAGGTCGAGATAGGGATCGAGGGCACCAGGATCTTCGCTCGCCAGCACGCCCAGCAGATTGGTCACGGTCGATCGCGGCGTTTCCCGCCCGAAGGGATCCATCGCCACCTGCGCCTCGGCGGCGTCCCCGGACGACGGAAGAATCGACGTCGCGGCGAAAGCTGCGACGCCGCAAGTGAGCAGTACGGTTGCCAGCAAAGCGTGGAAAAAGGCGAGGATCATACGCATTTTGGGGGAATGTTTGGCGCGCGAGTGGCGGTTTTTCAACAGCAGACGTGCTCACCATTGTAGTACAGGTAACTTCCTGCGCTGGAGAGCTGTCCTGTTTGCCCGAGCAGGCGGGTAGGACACGCGCGCGCCTCCAGCGTCAGATATCGAGGCACAGCAAGAAACCGAAGTCGTAGCATATGGCTCGTTCGCGTTCAGCGTGATCAGTATTGCGTAGCGGCTATCGGTTTGGGCGGTTTGCTTCAAGGCCACAGCGCGCGCAAAACCTCGTCCACCAACGCGTCTTGCGCCTGCGCGTCCACCTCTCCCGACCGCATTGTCGCGGCCAGCCGTCCTTCGGTGGCCAGATGCGCCAGTCCGTGCGCGGGGACGATGGCGGCGATCAGGCGCGGATCCAGTCGCTCGAACTCGGGGGTCGGCACGCCGAGGCCGCGTGTTCCGGCAGCGGCGGCGGCGAGCGGGCGCATCGCCCGATAGACCGCAGCCCGCAGGTCATCGTCCTCCAATTCGATCAAGTCGGTGCGGCCCATCAGGCGGAAACGGCCCGTGTTGTCGCGCGCGAACCTAACATAGACGGCGGTCAGCGCGCGCAGCGCCGCGTTGCCTTCCAGCCCCTCTGCCGCGCCTGCCAGTTGCTTGCCCAGTGCCTCGTAACTGCGCCGCGCCACCTGCGTCAGCAAGCCCGCCATGCTGCCGAAATGATGCGTTGGCGCGCCGGGGGATACGCCCGCCTTGCGCGCTGCCTTGCGCAGCGTGAAGCCTTCCACGCCTTCTGCGGCGATGATCTCTTCCGCGGCGGAAATCAGCGCGCTGCGCAGGTCGCCATGATGATAGCTGTCGCGTTTCGTCTTGGTCATGAGGGCAATCTGGCACGCAATCTAAACAGTGTCTAGACAAAAAGCGCGCGAGGTATCTATACAGTGTTCATATCGGTTCGGGCGCAGGGGCTTTCGCCCCTCACCCCCGACAGGAAGGATACAGCAATCATGACTCAACGCGCTCTTATCGTCGGCCTCGGCATCGCCGGAATGGCCAGCGCCATGTCGCTTAAGAAGGCCGGGTGGGAACCCGTCATCGTCGAACGCGCGCCTGAGCGGCGGACAGGCGGCTATTTCATCGGCCTTCAGGATGCGGGCAAACATGCGGCGGAAAGGCTGGGCGTGCTGCCCGGCATCCATATCCGCACGCCCGAAGCCTCGCCGAATTGGCACATGACGAAAGACGGCGGACGTGTGCGCGTAGCCGGGTTCGCCGACCAGCCGACCCGGCCTGCCACGCTGCTGCGCGGTGATATCGAAGAAGGGTTGTGGAACGGCGTCGACGGGCAGGTCGAAATCCGGTTCGGCACAAGCCCCGTGGCCATTGTTGAGCGCGCGGACGGCGTCGATGTGACGCTGGATACGAAAGACGGCAGTTCAACGATCGAGCGCTTCGACCTGGTGATCGGTGCCGATGGCCTGCGCTTCACCGTGCGCAAGCTGGTGTTCGGCCCGCAAGAGAAGTTCATGCATTCGCTGGATGCGGTGATCTGCGCTTATCAGCTAGAAGAACAGATGGAGACATTCCGCCAGCGCGACGGAGTAATCCTCAATCAGGATAAACGCTCGCTCTGGGTCTTCCCGCTGCAGGATCATACGCCGACGGCGTTCTTTGCCTATCGCACCAAGGATGTAGATGCGCAGTTCGAACGGCCTGCGGTGGAAACGCTGCGCGATGTCTTTGCCGATATGGAGCCCCACTCCATCGTGGAGGAAGCGCTGGAGGATCTGTCCAACGCGCCCGACTATCTGTTCGATTCGGTCCACACGGTGGAGATGGACCGCTGGCACAAGGGCCGCGTGGTGCTGGTGGGGGACAGCGCATGGTGCCTCACGCTGTTTTCCGGCATGGGCGCGACAGCCGGGTTGATGGGCGGGCAGCAACTGGGTGAAGCCCTTGCCGCTCAGAACGGCAATGTGCCCGCCGCGCTGAAAAGTTGGGAAGGGGCTTGCGCCCCTACATTGAAAAACAGCGCAAGACCGTGTGGCTCAAATCGCAGATGTTCGTGCCATCGAACGGGTTTTTCTTCGTCCTGCGCCGACTGGTCTTGCGCTTCGGCGGGCGTTATCTCGCGAAGCTTTCAGCAGTGCATCAGTCGCCGGTAGACAAGTAATCGGTCTTAAATCTGCACGGATGGATGTCCGCTTCAACTCAAATCATGTTCAAAACCGGACAGACCGCTAGCGGCCCAGAAGCTGCCCATTGAGACTTTCTTAAATCGTATGACTGGAATTGGGCCGGTTGCTGACCGGCCGCTTTTGCAACCCGACGCTACCAAAGCTGACATAAAAACGAGACCACGCGATTATCAGAAGCGTCAACAGAGTTGACATTCCCTGCTTCGGTTTGGTCCATCGAAAGCGGCCATACATTCAAGCGTTCGCCCGCTATAGCAACTGGGCAGAGAAAAGACGGTTTGCTTCAAAAGCAGATAACGTCACAAGCGGACGCTTCTAGGCTTGCGGTGGGAAAGCGCGCTCCAACGATACAATCCGGCAATGCCTGCTGATCACTCCGCACTCCGCTCGAAACTCTCTGTATGATGCTCAAGGATGCAGCCCGTTCCAACTGCGCTTTCTGCCCGACACAGGCCACCGGCGTTCGATAGCGGCCTCATAGTGGCTGTCGGTAGGACCGCAGGCTGCCAAGAAAGCCAACAGGCCTCGCGCTCAATATCCTGATGCTAGCCTGGCCGCTCGAAGTCGTTCGCGAATGGCAGGCAATGGGATAGGGAGTAGCCAGGCCACAGGTCAGTCGAACCAGCCTTTTTTCTTCTTGTTGCCGAACCAGTCGGTTTCCTCCTTGGGATCAAACCAGCTCGATTTCTCTTCCTTCTTCCCGCCGCCGCTGGAGAACCGGAAGCCGCCCCCTTCGGTGCTGATCTGGCCATCGCTGCGTACATCGAAGCCGCCTATGCTGATGGTGTGCTTGCCATCCTTGTGCAGCGTTACGCCCTCCGCTACGCGCATGTTCCAGTTCCCCTTCGTATCCATGGACACTCCATCCATCACCTCCATGGTGGTGGTGCCGTCGCTGGCCACGTTGAACCCGCCCATGCTGGTGGAAAAACCGGCACCGTGATTGGGCGCAACGGAACTGCGCCGGTCGGCATATCTTGCCAGTCCGGTGGTGTCCGAATGACCTGAGTTTACGTCCGCGGCGAAGGCTTTCTGTTTCGGTGTCCTGTTGGCGAAGGGGATGTCGAGGATACGCTCCGGAAAAAACAGGGTTGCCAGGGCATCGGGAGTGATCCGGCTCGGGTCGTTCTGGGCGGATGCCGACTGTGTCCGCTGCAACCCGCGTTCGACCGCCTTTTCCCTGACGTTTCCGAGAGGGTTCCAGAGGAAGCCCAAGGCACCCGCTATCGCAGCGAAAATCGCTTCGTAGACGATCAGCGAATAATGGAAATCTTCGGCGAAGAAGGCGAAGATGCCCCAGCCGATGGCAACGGCGCCTGCGAAGTCGATCCATCTCTTGTCCGGCTTGATCGGCAGCGGGCGCAATGCGCCGAGGCCGATCGTGAGCGCCAGCGCTGCCCAAGTCAGCAGCGCCCAGATAAGGTCTCCGCTCCATCGGTCGTAGAAGAACGTCGCTACAAGCACAGGCAGAGCGAAGGCGGCCGCACGGATTTTGGGGTCGAGCGCGGACAGCTTCTTGCCAAGCCCAGCGAAAAAATTCCCCGATGGTTTCGCGGTAGGATCTGCGGTTGCGGTTTCCGCCTCCCGCTCGATATCGTGCTGCTGCGCCGCCGCGATCTTCGATGCTGCGAGCAGCTCCGTCTCGCGGCCGGGCGTGCGCAAAGCTTCGCTGGCCAGCATATCGGCAAACCATGGCCGCTTGATCGCCTGTTCGTAATAAAGTCCATCCTCCACCTTCAGGCGGGGTGACTGCTGGGCGTTCGGCTCTTCCGCTACCCACAATTCGGCAAGCAGGGCCAGCTTCTCCTTTGACGCCAGGATCGTCTTGAGCTTTTCGAAATTCGCCGGGTCATGGTCGGCCGATCCAGCAGCGGCGCAGGCCATAATGAGTTCGAGATGGCGATCTTCCAACAGGGCATCATCGAGGGCACTGCCGGGCGCGTTCCACAACGAACGGTAAAGCAGCATCTCGCCATGCGTCAGCAGGGTGTCGTGAAACTCCCGCCGCCATGCCGCATCGATTGCGGCCCAGCGCTCGGCGTTCCCCTTCGATACCCGCTCGTCGGTAAGGACGCCCCAGCTTTACAAGCTGCCAGCGAAATTCGCGAGTTCCTGCGTGCAAACGACATAGTCGTCTTTCAATAGCTGCGGCAGGTATTCATCCAGAAACTCGGCCTGAACCGGCAGCCCCTCGATCACCGGCGTCCATTGCGGCGCGTAGCGAAGGGCGAATTCGAACAGTGCGAGTTCGGTTACGTTTTCTTCGAGCAGCTTGTCCAGCGCGATGCGCGCATCGTAATCGCGCAATTCTTCCTCGATCCATTTCTGCACGTAACCGCGTTCGATATGTTCGCCGGCAAGCTCGTGATTTTCCGCCATGGCGGCGGCGAGCTCGGCAAGAGTCGTGTATGATCTTTCGCCCAGCTTGTAAGGTTTGTCGGATCGCGTATCTTCGCTCATCAAAGTCCCCGCTTGCGTAGCAAACCGGACCATACAATGAATTATTTTAATTTCGCAACCTAGGCACCCACAATAACTATGCGTTTTTGGCGCAAACGATAGGATCAGTGATTGGGCAAGCGGATTGGCGGCTTGAGCGCCCGATTTTCGGCGTCACACTGTGACGTTTTGCCCATTTCGATCTGTCGACGCCCCTATAGAAGCAAGGGTGAAATCGGGTCTGGCTTTGTTCGGATACTGCCATCGGTCCGGCCTGTTGGCGCGGCGTAGTTCCGCTGGGCTTTATGGGAGTTCGCGAACCGGATTCCCCTTGCGGATAGAGCCGAAGCGTCGGTCGATGCTTATGTGGCTCTTGTAACCGAACACCGGCGTGGCGATCTGCGCCGGCGGCGTGCCCTGTTTCCAAATTTTCTTTCATTTGAGACAGATAGCTGGGGCACTGGCTGTTGCACAGCCGGCTTACAGTTCTGTCAAAATCATTTAGTCGGGGTTTTGGAGCCGTCAGCGGACTGGCCGCTTTGGGTGCCAAGACGTTCCCCGGCCCGATAACTGATTGCACCGTTTGCCAGCTACGGCCTTGAGCCGATCACTCTTCGCGCGGCGGCGGGTTCGCGAGGCAGGCCTCGTATTCGCGTTCCGAGAGACAGAGATAGACCGGTCCGCGCAAATATTCCTCCTGGCGGGACATTCGGGCGCTGTTCGAGATTCCCGCCAATGCACGCATCGACTCGCTCTGGTTCGGATCGACTTCCTTCTGCACATCATCCTCCACCGTCCACCCGTCGGGTAGGATAGGCTGCGGACTACCTGCTTCGCGCCAGAGAGCTGCGATGCGCTCCTCATCCGGCGACCACATCATGTGGCGATAGGCCAGGATCGCCTTGAGGTAGGGGTCAGGTCGGTTCTCGCCGCCGCCAGGATTCAGTGCGCGTAGCCGTTCGAGTGCGGCGATACTATCGTCAAGCGACCAGACCTTCCCAGCCTTCATCGGAATGTAGAACAGCCAAGAGGACAACGTACCCAGCCGCTCACAATTTGGGTTCTCGCCATAGCAGCGCGGAGGCGCGGTCCAGTCCGAGTCCTGCTTCGCCAGAAAGTCGAGGAAATCCGCGTCGCCAATCCTCAACCCCTCTGCGATCAAGCTCGTGTTAAAGTTGCTAAACCCGCGCCCGTTGTTGTCGTTTGCGAATAGCGTGTCGTTCGGCGTTAGCCCTGCGTCAAACATCACCTGTAGCATGCCCCTATAGGCAGCATCGGCGTAGTTTGCTTCGATCGGACCGGGTAGCTTGGGGTTGTTGGAATCTCCGGGTATGGTCGGCGCGTAACTGAGCGCGTCCATTAGGGCGCTCCTATTGAACCCAGCGGCGATATACATGCCGACCGCGTCGGCGTCCTTCAAATCAACCGCGCTTCGCAGGCCGTCGGGCGTGATCGCCATGCCCTGCTCAGTCAGTTTCTCGCGTGCCTCGGTCGGGTCCATGTCCGATGTGCTGCCGCCTGAGCATGCGGTAAGCGTCAGCAGGACCAAAGCGGCAATGCCGCCAACCATAGAATTCATATGCTTTCCCCCATTCGCAAAGATCCGATGAGTGCACTGCGTAGCCCCAGTGCCGATCGATTGCAAAAACGTACGGGTTGCGGGCAATCCGTGTCATTTACCGGCACTCTTCACACCCGCTTGGCCAGCGCAGACATGGATCGGTCGATTATGGTTGTCAGCTGTCAGCATCCTGCGCCAAACTGGAAGGAGTAAGTCGCCAACTCCCGGCCAAAGTCATTCAGCGTTGACATCGCGCAACTTTCCTTTTTTCTTCATCCACTGAGAGGGAGGATTCCATGGATATTATGAAAGCGAAGCAATACGCTTTATTTTTTGTCGCGGCATTTGCGCTGACGGGCTGTTCCGGTCAGGCCGGCACTGAACCTAGCGACACGGCCGCAGATGAGGACAACGCCCCGAAAGTTCAGGCCGGAAGTTCCGATGGTCGGAGCGATCTTTATCTCGATGGTCCCAAACGGTCGGGGGCCCTTGAGATCGACGCAACGAATGTAGCCTACCTGTATCATCGCATGTCGGGTGAACCAGCATCGATCGATCGCATGATGACGGAGCCGCTCAAATTGAGGTTCGATGATGAATTCGCGCGCAGGCGATTTCTCGAGGAGAATTTCGACGAGTTCGCCAATCTGGTCGACGAGGCCGTCTCGGCCAAGGTCTATACGGTCACGCTCAGTGGCGGACTCGAAGGCTATGACTTCGATCGCGAAGGATTTCCGATAGACGGGCTTTATGATCGGACGATGGTGACATTCAGTGCAGACGCCAGCGGCTCCGAAGGTCTCGATTTTGCGCTCGCGCTGGAAGGCACCGATGAACTCGACATTCTGCCCATGCTGGTCGAAGATGCCGAAAAGCAGAGCAACTCTCTTAGTAACTCCGCCGTTGATCTGGAGGTAGCGTTTACCCCCGTCGAAGCCGGATGGGAAAAGGTCCGCGACGACCAACGGCGCACTGTGGTCGGTAAGGCTTACAGCGTGAAAGTTCTCTCGCCTGACGGAAGTGTCATCGGCACGATCGGTTTGGACACTGAGCCACCAACTCGACCGCTTCGTGTTTTTGCCGAAAATCCTTTTGAGAAATCAATGCTGATCAATCCTTGGACGGCAGAAAATGCTCCCGAGGCGGTCCTCGATCGCTATGCCTGGATCATCGACGAGCGATGGAAAATGCCAGGCTATCAGGAAGGCGACAATATAGAGGAGGCGCTGACCAACAATGTCAGCGCAGCAGGCGGCTGCGTTGCTCGATATGGTTACAGCGAATGCCAGCGTCTCAGCCAACGCCGGAATGATTTCGTCACGCGTTGCACGCGAAGCGTTCCGGACAACCGCAAGCAAGAATGTTATTCGATTAGAAGGTTGCCTTATACGGACCAAGAAGCAAACGCGTTATAGACCAATGTGACAGGCTAGACTGAGCGTCGCTGTCACATTGACCTACAAACAACGTCAGCCCTCTGAACTCCACGATGCCTCGATCTGTTCGAGTGCGTGATTAACGCCCGCCTCGAACTCCCCTCGATTAAAATAGTCTGCTGTTTCGCCAGCGATGCGATTGCGCGTGTCTTCCATATAAGCGAGCGCTTCATCGCCTACAATTTGGACATCGCGTTGCTCGATCGAGGCAACGATTGCTGGTGTTCCAAGATCCCATGCTGCCATGCCGGCCGCGCCAAATCTGTCCTCATCGGCCAGTCGATCGACGGCAAGAAAGCCATAGCGATACCCTGTCCTTCTGGCGAACGCATCTACGCGAGCAGCGATCGCGGCCTGAACTTCGGGGTCATTGAGCCCCTCCCAGCCAAATTCACCCTCGGGTTCCGCGACCGCGTCGCTGGCGTCCGCAGCTTTTCTGGTCGAATCCTCAGTTTCGACTGGTTGCATCTCGTAAGCTTCCGTTTCGGACGAACACCCCGTCATTGCGAACCCCGCACCCAATAGGATGGTCGCCACCAAACGTACCCTCATGGCCCAGTTCTCCCTTTTATTCCGAACAAGGCAAAAGCAAAACTGGCTTACAAAAACAAGGTCCGCAGTTCGGCTTACGTGTAATTTCAACCAGAACAGCCTTTCTGCGAGCAAGAGCAGGCTGGCTTTGCTAAAACATAGAGTGGTAGATCAAAGAAATTGCTGAAATGGGGCCGGTAGCCGAACTTCCGGTTTCAAGCCTTTGGACCTTCATTTCAGACGTTACGGTAACCTGAAGAGAAAGGCACCGGCGCAGACCGGAAGTTACACGCATCCTATCGCTTGAGCCATTCGACTGCCTCGCTTTCTTCATCGAGGTCGAACCCCTTGATTTCGATATCTACCGCCGGGCTCACCACTTCGGCGAGCGAGCGCATCCATTCTGGGCCACCGACGATCGCATAACGATCAAGCCGCTTGATGAAGTCCATTTTCGATTTGGCGATGTCCCCGGATGCAAGCAACGACGGATCGAAGCCGTGCCAGTTCTTGATCCGTGCCATCATCCGTCGGGCACCAGTCTTTTCCAGCGCCAGTCTGGCGTCCTTTATCACCGTCGCGGCATTATCCTCGTCGATCCGGCCATCGAGTTCGAAAGCCACGATCGAGCTGTCGCCGACATCAATCAAGCGGACCGCATCTGCATGGGGTCGTTCGCTTTCGCCCTTCGCCCACGCACGCGCTTGCTCGGCCTTGTCGCAGGAAAAGACTTCGTAGGTCACGCCTGGCAGTAGCGCGCTTTCGATCCGCGCGGCTGTTCGCAACCATGACTGGTCTGCAATGACGGCGATCCGGTCCAACCGGGTCAACATCCGCAACATTGCAGGCAGATGGCTCAATTCCTCGCCGAGAGCAGACCACTCCAAACCCTCGACATTCTCGACCTCGAAAACGAGGCTGGCCTTTTCGGCACCCTTGCCAATCGTCTCGGCCAGGTCGATTACCTGCCTCATGTCCGCTGATTGTACTTTCCCGCTGATCTTTACCTGCTGAACGTTCGGGGCGAGCTCGCTGATCGTGATCATTCGCAGTCCTTTCAGAACTTTCAGTTGCTATTGAATTAACTTTCGCATAAGCGCCTGGTTCGTTCGCGCAAGGAGTCTACCCTGCCTTTTCATCGGTCATCATTTCCGGATCGCAAACACCTGCTGGTGCTGGCGAGCGTAACCCTTTTGGCGGCTTGCGTCTCGCCTCGGCTCGATCGGCCGGAGTTGGCGCAGAACCTTCCGGTAAACTTTGCTGCCGGCGGTGTTCCCACCCAGCCGGACGATCAGTGGTGGACCCGCTTTGGTGACGATCGGCTCACCAGCTTGATCAATGAGGCCGTGACGGAAAGTCCGCAAGTCGGGCAGGCGCTCGCCAGAGTGGAGCAGGCGCGGGCACAGGCGCGCGTCCAGCGGGCGGACCAGCTACCGCAAGTTTCCGCTTCTGCAAGCGCCTCTCGTTCGCGTCAGACACTTGGTGGTCTTGGCCCGGTCGGAGCCATTCCGGGCGTTCCCGAGGGCGAAGAGGCGCCGTCGGGCTTCGTGGTCGAAAATTACGCTCTCTCGCTGGATGTAAGCTGGCAAACCGACCTGTTCGGTGCGCTTCGGGCCCGGAACGCGGCGGCGCGGGCCGACTTCCTTGCCAGCGAAGCCAATCTGCGCGCTGCACGTCAGGCTATCGCGGCCGAGACCGCGCGGTCGTATTTCAGTCTCGTGGAAGCACGAGCGCAGGTCGCCCTCTCACGAGAGGTCGTCGAAACTTTTGGCGAAATCGCCCGGCAGGTCGGCAACCGCGCCGACATCGGTATCGCTCCGCCAAACGACAAGCTGCTTGCCATCTCGAACCTGCAATCGGCGGTTGCCGGTTTGCAGCAGCGGGAGGAAACGGTCGAGCGCCTCCCCCGTCAGTTCGAAACCTTGCTACGA